>JAOXRU010000471.1 GCA_025800395.1 Flavobacteriaceae bacterium | reverse complement strand
GACACAATTTTATTGTTTGAACTCTTGCTATAACGGACAGCAAGCAGAATTTTTTCACACCAGCAAAGCAATCATAATCTACTTTCGTTGCTTGCCGTTGCTTTCGTCTTTCTGGTTGCATTCTGTTCTTCGTAAGCCAGCTTTGCTGTGTCGTCGCCTTAAATAAGTTCATCTAGTCTGTCTAAGTATTTTCTTCTAGTTCTACCGTAAATCCAACAAATACATTTTGTATTTTTTTTCTCACACCCCGCTATTACGGACTCTCGCTAATGCGGACACCAAATCGCGGTCCCGAGAGTGTCCGCAATAACGGGAGTTGACTGTATATAAGCTTGCTTCAGCTCCTTTACGGCAATTATTCAAATGAAGTCACACTACATTGGCTAAAACAGCACTTTCTTGTCAAAATATTTTTTGCTTGCTAAGCAAAAAAACAAACCAAAACCCTTACAAAGTTGTATAAGCCCAGGGCTTATAACCGGGATTATGCGGTATCATGCGCGAAAGGTGACTTTCGCGCGCGCTCGTATGTTCTTGTCGCTCTATCATCCCTAAGCGAAACGCGGGATTGCTCTTGGTCTACTCTGTCTCTCATAAATCTTACTCAGTGGTTACCATAAGTTCCTTCTGTTGCAGATGGAAAATAGCAGAATGTTAAAACGATA
>JAOXRU010000470.1 GCA_025800395.1 Flavobacteriaceae bacterium | reverse complement strand
TTTGGCTAATGCTGGAGGAGGTCTCGAAAATTTTGTAGCGATAGATGGTAAAGTAATTCGCACGAGTACAATTGTTTCCAGTACTATGGATCAAGCATCTACTTTAGGGGAAGTCTTTGGTGGACAAATAAGTGAGTTCATTATTTACGATCAAGCCAACGATTTGGATGGAACACATCAAAAAAGGATTCAATCTTATTTGGCCATTAAATACGGTATTACTTTAGATCAGACCACAGCTACCGATTATATAGCTTCCGATGGGAATTCCATTATTTGGAATGCTTTGGATAATGTAGGCTATACCAATGATATAACCATAATTGGGCAAGATGTTAATTCAAAATTGGATCAAAAAATAGCAAAGAATAGCAGATTTGGCACTGGTAATGATATGCCGTGGGTTATTCTTTCCACTACAAGTGATTTTATAAGTAGCAATTTAGATATAGCTCGTACCTCATTGGGTAATGGCAATTTCATGGCCATTGCAAGTGATGCGGCTACTACTGAATTTGAAACTGTTTTTGAAGGAATTGCCGATACAAGAATGAATAGAATTTGGAAAGTGGATGAGTTGGGGGCAGTTGGAAATGTTCATATTGCAATTCCCAATTCTGGACCAAGCAAGTATTTTGATGCAACCAAAGATAAAGTTTTGGTGCTATCCACAGATGCTTCATTCGACCAAACAGATACCATTATTTTCTTAGAGGATAATGGCAAATACCTTCACACCCAATTCAATCCATCTGATGGAACATTTTTTACCTTCGCAAGCCTAAGCTTTAGTATACATGATATAAGTGATACTTCTATAGTAGAAAACACAACTTATACCAGCACCACTCCTACTATAAGTCCGAGCAGTTTAGAGATAACCTATAGTAAGAGTGGAGACGATCAGGCACAATTTACATTGAATGCTACAACTGGTGTACTTTCCATGACGGCTCAGGATTTTGAAAACCCTTTGGATGACAACCAAGATAATGTGTACGAAATTACCTTGATAGCGACTACTTCAGAAGGAAAAACAGCAGAATTACCTCTTGCTATAACCATTACCAATGAAAACGAGGTGGTTTCCTTAGAATTGCGTGGGATAGGCGATGCTATTATAGCAGAGAACAGCCTCTATACTTCGGATGCGTATAGCCTTAGTGGTGTTCCCCAGGGAACAGCCACCTATAGTTTGATTGGTGCGGATGCAGGCTTGTTTGTGTTGGATACCAATACCAATACCGTGAGTTTAGTTGCCCAAGATTTTGAAAACCCCCAGGATGCCAATGGAGATAATATTTTTGAAGTAGGCATAGAAGTTACAGATGCTGACGGCAATACAGCCCTATTGAATTGGACCCTGAGCCTTATCAATGTGATCGAAACCTCTAGCTTGCTTTTTCAGGACATGAATGATGCCCAAATTCAGGAAAATGCACCCTATGCCTCTGCTGGTTATCGCATATTTGGAGAACCGATTGGCAATACTGTGTTAAGTATTATAGGTGCAGATGCAGCTTTATTTGTATTGGATACCAATACCCATATCGTGAGTTTGGCAGCCCAGGATTTTGAAAATTCTCAAGATGCCAATGAAGACAATATATATGAGGTGGGATTGCAGGTGGTAGACCAAGACGGAAATAGTGCGAGTACCTTTTGGACCGTTACTATTATGAATATAGTAGAAATATCCAATTTGAGCCTAAATGGTATTTCGGATACCAACCTATTGGAAAATGTAGCGTATAATTCCACCATATTACAGATACAAGGACAACCAATTGGTATGCTGCAGTACAACTTGATTGGTGCAGATGCAAACCATTTTAGTTTCGATCAAAATAACTTACAAATTGGCATGACGGCCAAGGATTTTGAAAATCCACTCGATTCCAATGGAGACAATGTGTACGAAATAGGAGTGCAAATAACAGATGCAGATGGCAATACGGCCCAATTATATTGGACGGTAGCCATTGAAAATGTACAGGAAAGCATCGAATTGGTTTTGGTCGAAATCGAAGATGTAGAAGTGGCAGAGAACAATACTTATACAAGCACCACACCTAGCTTTACAGGTGTTGCTCAGGGAACGATTAGTTTTTCTTTATTGGGTGCGGATGCAAGCAAATTTAATCTCAATTCCAACACGGGGGTGGTAAGTTTATCGGCCAAAAACTTTGAGGATCCATTAGATAGTAATACGGACAACATATATGATATTAGTCTTATGCTAAGAGATTCGGATGGCAATTCTGATATTGAATCATGGAGTGTTCGGGTTACTGATGTCATCGAATTACGCAGTTTGACTATAGAGACCGAAGAGTCCATAGAGCAAATGGAACATAGCAGCTGGTCTTCTATGGCAGCTGTAGTAGGGGGAGATCCTATTGGGCAGCTCACCTATACTTTAGAAGGATTGGATGCAGCGCATTTTACAGTAGATAGTCAAATAGGAGTGCTTAGCAATACGGATTTGGATTTTGAAAGCCCCCTCGACAGCAATACAGATAATATATATACTTTCGAATTGCGAGTAACCGATTCTGATGACAATACAGCAACTGTAAGTATCGTCTATGAAGTAACCGATGACCCTAGCGATGTGGAAATAGATCCCGCCTTAGAAGAGATTGGAGATTTATTGGACAAAGATGCAGATATTACCATAGAGGATCTTGAAGATGTAGAAGGACTCACTGGTTTGGATTCCAATCATATAGATGCATATATCAGCACCTTTAACCACTTTAAGGACCAATTTAGCGATCCGCCAAGCCTTGAAGAAATAAAAGCACTCATCGATCAGGTAAATAAGGAACAGCAATTATTGCAAATAGCAGTTACTAATTTTGTTGGCCCTACTGACAATGGACAACGCAATGCATGGGTCATCCAAGATTTATATAAATATCCAAACAACTCGGTCTATATTTATAACAGATGGGGAAAATTGGTGTTCCAGAGCAAAGGTTATAATAATGATTGGAAGGGAATTTATGAAGGACAGTCCGAAGCCTTGCCTTCTGGTTCATATTTTTACCAAATGGATCTCAATAGTGATGGAAAGGTAGACCAAAATGGCTGGATATACATATCACAATAATAATAATGGATAACAAACAAGGCGACAGTCTCATTATGTCGCCTTGTTTTTATAAATAACGTGAGTTAGATATAAATTATCTTCACAGAAGCCTTATAAATAATGAGATTTGGATTAAAAAGGCGCAGGTAAAACCACAATACCATTTCTAGCTCAAAATTACCCCAATAAATAGCCCTTTTTTCCTTTCTATTTCAGAATAAAAAGAAACCGTAGCTAATACTATGCTTGATTTTTCTTCTTTATATATAACTATAAAGAAGAAACTCTTCTATTTCTTTTAAGGGCATTTCAAACTAGATATGTTATAATTCAAGGCTTTTTGGGACAAAGATTGCTGTTTATAAGGTTTTCTAAAGATTCATTTTGTCTTTACTTATGCGTCGTTGTGATCTTTTCGAGCTATAAATAGCCCTTCAAAGCCACGCCTAGCCCAAGAAAATCAAAATAAACTGTGTGGGTAAGTTATATCGAACTCACGTTAAATATATTAAAAGTTGTGGCTAATTCTATCGTATCGGTTTTTTACTTAGGTGATTTATTGCTAAAACTGAACTTCATGTAGGAAAAACATTACTTCACAACGTTTTTCCATCGGTTAACAACAATTTATTCGGTTTATACGCAAGATGTAGTAATATTGACTGAATATAGTAAGAAAAAGATTAAATACATATGTTAACCATTTATCATAACAAATTATTATTCATTCTATGAAAACATCAATACACCTTAGAAAAGTAAATTGGCTTTTCCCGATGCAACTCTCAAAACCGAAAGGATTCCCCTTTCTGTTATTGGTTAGTTTTCTATTGTTTTCCTTTACTACTTGGTCACAGGTAGGACCAGGTGGAGAAACAACGAATCTCAAGCTTTGGTTTAAGGCAGATTCTGGTGTAACAGAATCTTCAGGAACAATTAGTATATGGGCCGAAGCCTCAAACAATACCTCCGTCACAGAAACTGTAAACGGAGATCCTCAGTTTACTTCCATTGGAATAAATTTTAATCCATATATAAGTTTTGATGGAACAGAAGATCAGGTCCTAACGGGTTCTCACTTGGACTTATCAGGACAAAATGCAGGATCTATATTTATGGTTTACGCTACAGAGACAGTTAGTCAGGATGTTATTTTTAGCGTAACTGATACTGGAGAGCTAGACATGGAATTACAAATACTAGGAGATAGTAAGATTGGATTAAACGATGGAGGAGTTGAAAATTTTGTATCTTCAAGTAATGCAATTAACGACGTTGCGTTTCGGATAGTATCCGCTTTACGAAACGATGAAAATTGGAGTCTGTTCTCCAATGCAGATGATGGATCTACAAACACATCGGGTTCTACATCTAACTTCGGAACAGGAACATATGGGATTTCTCCTAATGAAGCATTAATGTATACAGGGAAAATAGCGGAGGTAATCGTATTTAATGCAGATGTAACTAGCGCTAGACCCAAGATCGAATCTTATTTGGCGATGAAATATGGCCTTACCATGGACCAAACAACAGCCACCGACTATGTTTCTAGTGCT
>JAOXRU010000462.1 GCA_025800395.1 Flavobacteriaceae bacterium | reverse complement strand
CCCCCAAAACCCCAAAACCCCAAAACCCCAAATTCATTATGACTTCTTGAAAATTATTATTTTTTATATAAAAAATGGGAAGACGTAAGTAGATCTCCACAAATCAATGCTTAATATCCTCGTTTAGCACCAAGAGCCCCAAAGAGAGTATACAAAAAGAAGGCCACCGAAGAGAATAAGGAAGGCGACAACAAGGCTGCCAAGGCTAAGGCCGTCTTGACCAGAGGAAGATTCTTGAAGGGAAAACATAAGGTATGGACTACTGCCACCTTCAGAAGACCAAAAACTTTGGCTCAATCCAGAACTCCAAAGTACTTGAGACATAGTACTCAGAAAGCAGGAACCATCAACAAGTATTCCACCATTGAATACCCATTGGTTGGTGAGTCCGCCTCCAAATTGATGGAAGACCAAAACACTCTTGTTTTCATTGTTAACATCAAATCTACCAAGACTGATATTAAGAGAACCTTCAAGGAGAGATTCAATGCTGACATTAGAAGAGTAAACACTCTCATCAGACCAGACGGAAAGAAGAAGGCTTTCATTACTCTTAAGGGAGAACAGGCTGCCGTTGAGCTCGGATCTAAAATCGGTATCATCTAATCATCCTTAACATTCCTTAAAATCATACATAATCATTTGCTTTATTGAGATTTTTACAGTGGCAATTTTGGGTTGGGAACCTAAGCATAGTTTGCAATATTCCTCGACCAGAGATATTTAATACTGCCTTTAATCAATTATTTTATTGTGTTTAGGGGTTTTGGGGTTTTGGGGTTTTGGGG
>JAOXRU010000454.1 GCA_025800395.1 Flavobacteriaceae bacterium | reverse complement strand
GTATGTTAGAAACCAAAGGAGATAGTATGGCTGGCAAAATTGCGGTTATCTCTGGTTCTGGTAATGTAGCGCAGTTTGCAGCCGAAAAAGTAAACCAATTAGGTGGTAAGGTAGTAACCCTATCGGACTCTTCTGGATATATTTACGACAAAGATGGTATCGATGCCGAGAAATTAGCTTTTGTAATGGCGCTAAAAAATGTAAAACGTGGTCGTATACATGAGTATGTAAAACAATATCCTTCTGCCGAATTTCATAAAGGTAAAACACCTTGGCATACCACTTGCGATGTGGCATTGCCTTGCGCAACCCAAAACGAGTTAAACGGAGAAGATGCAAAAGCATTAGTAGCAAACGGTTGTATTGCCGTAGCCGAGGGTGCAAATATGCCTTCTACTCCAGAAGCAATACATGAGTTCCAAGAAGCTAAAATTTTATTTGCTCCTGGTAAAGCGTCTAACGCTGGTGGTGTTGCTACTTCTGGTTTAGAAATGTCGCAAAACTCTCTACGTCTAAACTGGACTAGAGAGGAAGTAGATGAGAAATTAAAAGGAATTATGAAAGATATTCACGATTCTTGTATAGAATACGGTAAAGAAGGCGACTATGTTAACTACGTTAAAGGAGCCAATATAGCCGGTTTCGTAAAAGTTGCCGATGCCATGATAGCACAAGGAGTTGTGTAACATATAACAAAAACAATACTTTACCAAAAAACCATTCCTATTTTTTAGGAATGGTTTTTTTTTGGTTACAGTTAGATAAACCAAATACAAACAAACTTTTTTTATATCTTTCGCATTTCGCAAACTACTAAATAGATTTAGAAATGAATAAAACCTGGTTGTACATTGTTCTGTTGGCACTTGTGGTAAATGCTTGTAATACGGTAAAAAAAGTGCCTTTTCCCGATATAGTAGACACTACCAATAAGCCCATTGTATTGCAGCAAAAAAAGCAATTCGAAATACCGCAGTTAGGCCTAACAGCTTCCAATACATTTAAAGCAGCCAGATTAAATAATTTTACCTATATAAACGATACGGTAGTTGGGGTGCATATAGCCCCAGAGAATAGCCCAATAAATCACAGTCCGTACTACGCTTTTAAGGTATCTTCTAAAAAAGAGAAAGAAGTGTATTTTAAAATGATTTATCCAAAGGGAATCAAACACAGATATTGGCCAAAAACCAAAGTCGCTAATCAGTGGAAAATTTTAGATAGTACTGCTGTGGTGGTTAAAGATAACATCGTATATATTAAGACCAAAGTGGGGCCAAGTCCGCAACTAATTGCGGCTCAGGAAATTCATAGTACCAACAACGTAAAACAATGGTACAGACAATTGCTACAAGGAAAAGAAGATTGGATAAGAGAATTAATAGCAGGTAAAACTGTAATGGGACAAGACTTACCTTACTTAGATATGTATATGGGAGATCCCAAGGGGAAAGAGGTAATTTTGTTTATTACCAGACAACACCCTCCAGAGGTGACAGGATATTTGGCTTTTCAGCAATTTATAGAGGCTTTATTGGAGCCATCTAACAATAGAGAAGCATTTTTTAACAAATTTCGGGTAGTGGTTTTTCCAATTATGAATCCCGATGGGGTAGACCAAGGGCATTGGCGTCATAATGCAAATGGGGTAGATCTTAATAGAGATTGGTCTCAGTATAGACAACCAGAAGTGCGCAGTGTGGTAAAGACCATTACTAAAATTACCAAGAAAAACAATTCTAAATTGGTGTTGGGGCTAGACTTTCATTCTACTTGGTACGATGTGTTTTATACCAATACTACTCGCAAAACTACTGCCTATCCACAATTTATAAACCAATGGTTTACTGCTTTAGAACAAA
>JAOXRU010000450.1 GCA_025800395.1 Flavobacteriaceae bacterium | reverse complement strand
ATATTAAGATTTGCTTTAGCACCATCGGCAAAGGACTTAAAGAAATGATAAAACATTTCGGTGGGCATGTCCCCTATTTTTTCCCGCTTAAATTTTGCCTCCCACACAAGCCAGCTCCTGCCGCCAAAGTCGATAAGTACTTGGGATAAACAGTCGTCCATGGGAAGACAGAAGCCATAACGTTCTACCCCTAGTTTGTTGCCCAATGCTTTGGCAAAAGCTTCGCCCAAGGCTATGGCGGTGTCTTCTATGGTATGGTGTTCGTCTACTTCCAAATCGCCCTGTACTTGTATCTCCAGGTCTACCAAACCATGGCGTGCGATTTGTTCCAACATATGATCGAAAAACTTTAGTCCGGTATTTATAGTTGCGGCACCGCTACCATCGAGGTTTAGGCTAATTGCTATTTGGGTTTCTTTGGTATGGCGCACTACAGTTGCCTGGCGTGCTTGCAGCCGCAGATAGCGGTAAATTTCTTCCCAGTGGGTAGTACGCAGCGCAATATGGGCTTCTATAGTTTCTAATTTCGCCTCTATTTCTTTATTGCCCAATGCCGCTTCCTGTTCTAAGAATATACCTTTGGCGCCTAGGTTTTTTGCCAATTCCATATCGGTAATACGATCGCCTAATACCACAGAGTTTTCCATATCGTACTTACTGTTATTCAGATAAGCCGTAAGCATCCCCGTTCGGGGTTTTCTATTGGGCGATTGTTCCTCGGGGAAACTTTTATCTATAAACACCTGATCGAATTGCACCCCCTCCGATTCGAAGCTTTGCAGTATAAAATCCTGCACCGGCCAAAAGGTATCCTCGGGAAAAGCCTCTGTGCCTAGTCCGTCTTGGTTAGTTACCATTACCAATTCGTAGTCTAGCTCTTTAGCAATCTTCCCCAAATAGGTAAATACCTGCGGGTAGAACACCAATTTCTCGAAAGCATCTAACTGGTAATCTAACGGTGGTTCTAGCACCAAGGTGCCATCTCTATCTATAAACAATACTTTTTTCTTCATCTTGTTCTAT
>JAOXRU010000438.1 GCA_025800395.1 Flavobacteriaceae bacterium | reverse complement strand
GGTACTGGTCTTGCGCGAAAAAATTCGTTTGTGGCAATGGTTCTTTTTTGTGTTGTCGTTTTCGGGAATTGTTATTCTTAAAGGATTCGATGCTACTTTAAGTATAAGCGGAATGCTCATGGCAGTAGTGTCTGCATTTTTTACGGCTATAGTTTTTCTAATTATTCAGAAAATAGGAACTACGGAGCATACTTTGGTTATTGTAAATTATTTTATGCTTATTGCTACCATTATAGGAGGGCTTTTTTGTATATTCGATTGGCAGCAACCCCATGGTGTGGAATGGCTTTTGCTTTTTGGTTTAGGCGTTTTTGGTTTCTTCGGTCAATGGTTTATGACACGTGCATTTCAATTGGCTGCTGCTGCTGCGGTTGCGCCATTTAAGTATGTAGAGGTTGTTATTGTAATTCTAGTTGGGGTGTTTTGGTTAGGAGAAAGTTATCAGTGGTATACGTTATTAGGAATAGTCTTTGTAATTTTGGGACTATTGTTAAACATTTGGTATAAATCTAGATATTTGTCATGAGTACATTAACTGAAATAATTAGAAAGAGAAGATCTGTTTTTCCTCCGCAATACAATGGAAAACCCATAGACAAAAGAATTGTAGAGCAACTCTTAGAAGCGGCAAATTGGGCTCCTACCCATGCGAAAACGGAGCCTTGGCGTTTTAAGGTTTTAAAAGGGGAGAAGAAAAATAATGTAGGCGCATTTCTTGCAGAAAAGTATAAAGAAACAGCAGCAAAATTTTCTGAAATTAAATACAGAAAAATTAAAGATAACGCTTTAAAATCGGATTGGGCTATTGTAATAGGTATGCAAAGAGATCCCAAGGAAAGAATTCCGGAGTGGGAAGAAGTTGCCGCCGTGGCAATGGCGGTTCAGAATTTATGGTTAAAAGCAACGGAACTTGGAGTGGGTGGCTATTGGAGTTCTCCTGGTATGGTGAAATTTTTGCCAGAAATCTTGCCTTTCGAGCAAGGAGAATCTTGCCTAGGTGTGTTTTATTTGGGTAATTACGAGCAACCATCTGAAAGAACTCCAGAAGCTTGGGGGACGAAGGTAAATTGGTTATAAATGCAAGTCGTATTCTAATGCAATTTTAACCAAGCCAGCTGTGTT
>JAOXRU010000434.1 GCA_025800395.1 Flavobacteriaceae bacterium | reverse complement strand
ATTGTTGATTCAATGCATACCAATTACGTTTAGAAGCTAAAAAGTCTTGACGCGCATTGAAATTAGGAGCTGTATTGTACATTTTTAGAGGATTGGCTATGTACTGCATTACCAGTTGGGCAAACGATTTACCAGTGGCTTTTTTGAGCACTTTGCCTAATAGTTCAAACCTTGGGCTATTGTATTTATAAGCCGTACCCACTGGTTGGCTGTCTGATACATGTGATAATATATGGCGAATTTGGAGATGACGTAGTTTTGTTTTTTTGATTCCATACTTTGCTAAAGAGTCACTCAAGTCAAGTTTACCTTCTTGCTCAAGTTTAAGAAAAATAGCCGCAGTAAATGTTTTGGTCAGCGATGCTATATGAAAAATAGTTTTGGGAGTAGCCTTTACTTTGCGTTGTACATTGGCATATCCAAAACCTTTACTCCACACCAGCTTACCATTTTGCACCACTCCTGCCGCCATTCCTGGAATTTTTAAATGTTGGCGATATTGTTCTAGTAAAGTTTCTACCGTTTGCCAATGCGCTTTGGGTTGTGCATTTAGCACGGTAACACATAGACTAAAAACCATACATAGGCTCACTATAACTGCTGTTTTGTTCAAATAAAAAATGAACGCACT
>JAOXRU010000422.1 GCA_025800395.1 Flavobacteriaceae bacterium | reverse complement strand
CATCTATTTACTACAGTAATTTCTAATAATAAATGGTAGCATATTTCTGTACACCATGAAAAAACTATTTTTTCTTCTCTTGGCTATTGTTGCCATAGCAACCGAAGCAGTTTACGCACAACCCAACCAAGACCAAATGGGTGCTTGGTATATGTATTTTTTTAACACCAATTTTAAGGCTAGTAAATGGGGGGTTCAGGGAGATATTCAATTCCGAAACTGGGATTTGGGAGGCGACTTAGAACAACTTTTGCTTCGCAGTGGAATTACCTATAGTCCTGCAACAGCTAAAGTAAAATTTACGTTGGGTTACGGGCATATTACAACTGGAGCCTTTGGGGATAATTCGAATACCACATCGGAAAGCCGTATTTACCAAGAAGCATTGTTTCCTGTGCGCTTTGGTAAACGATTTTATACCAACCACAGATTTCGTTATGAGCAACGTTTTGTAGAAGACCAAGACTTTAGAACACGTTATAGATATAATTTGTTTTTGAATATTCCGCTAAACCGAACCGAATTTACCGCAAAAAGAT
>JAOXRU010000051.1 GCA_025800395.1 Flavobacteriaceae bacterium | reverse complement strand
GTTTGTCGGCACCTTACGGGCCCCACTGGATCCCCACCTGCCACCCTTGCCAGCTGGATTCAGGGCACGGCTACCCCGGCAACTGCTGATGTTCAGACCATCTGGAGGGAAGTTACTGGGCTCAATGATGAGCAACCTGCTCTTCCCAGTCAGCTGCAGAAGGCTGCTCTTGCCATTCTGTGGTTGGCTACCAAAGGCGAGGAACTCACTGAAGTGCTATCTACTACGTACGCTGAGGCAGCTGGAGTGGACGGCAAGCAGCGTTGGGGCCTTGTGCTGTCGTGCAGTGCTCGCGTCACCTTGATGACTTATCAAGTGGTGGTGGGGGTTCGGTACCCTGAACTGGTTCTGCCTTCTCCCGCTGCCTATCAATTTGGGCGCTTCATCCCCCAGAAAGAAACCTTATGTGGTGCGTTTCTCCCTGTGTTTTGGACGTTCCTCGTGCTGACATGCATGCGGTGGGTGACATCGGCGTCATCGTTGACTGGCTATGTGAACGACAAACCTTTGCTGCTGACGCCAGATCTTGTCTGGCCGTCCTTCACAACCAAAACCGCATGGTCAATGCGTTTCGATCCAGCAGTTGGGTCACTGAATCCAAGGATTCGATTGTCTCCCGTGGAGTCACCACCTGCGCTGGCATGACTGCTCACACAGTCATCCTTGCCCAAACTAGGGTTGGTTTCCTGACGGGTGGTCGTAAGGAGAGCTTCCGCGAGCTGCCTCAAGATGAACAGCTGATCCAATTGGAAGAAGCCTATGGCCGTGCCACCGTGGCGCTCACAAGAGCTCGATCCCTGTGTGTCATTATGGGACCACTGGACATGAAAGGGCTGGTAGGGGCTGCCACAGTGGTTGGCTCGCTCATGTATGGGGCCGGTCACGTCTACCGTGGGGTTGCCAATGTACACTTACACGACAAGTACTTGCAAGACTCCCCATCAGACTCTGATTTTGCCAAGAAACTCTCACTCAACTGCGCCCTCGATGCCCAAGATTTTCCCCCACCGGCGATTGCCGAGGCTTTGGAAGATTATCTTGACAATTGCTTCAAGATCCGGCGTCTGCACTTGATCATTGTGGACACTTGGCGACCATGGAGGTATAATGCAGATCAAATCCGTGCAGTGACTGACCAAATGTGGTACCTTGATGACTCCCCGGCATGCCAACGAGTGGTCCCTATGCAACCTGGCCAAGGCCCTGTCCCCCCTCGGTGCAGGCGTTTCGTGTATGGGTATGCCCTCGACCACTCAGAATTTCCTTGCTATTTGGTATGGCCCTTCAGAGATGAGGATGGGTACATTCTGGTCGATACCACCTCGAAAGACTTCCTAGGCCTCACGGCGGAAACTTATTTCCGACCTTTAGGGCTCCAACACTTCTATGCCGCCTTTGCGCTTGACACCAATGTCAGTTTGAGAGCTGATGTGCTTACTCAGTTCCAACTCGACCCTGAGGAGCTTGCCCCGGATCTCCGGGTGATACCAACTGCAGTGGCTAGGAAGCGGTGGGGTAACCACTTTGAACGGCCTACTGACCAGGTCGGTCTTGAGCTTCGCAGGAATCGTGTCCCGAAAGAGGTTATCACCCTTGATGATAGCGAAATTGACAAGGACTCAAGTGGTGATGACACCTACAGCTCATACTCCAGTTCTGATGACAGCAGCAGTGACAATGATGATTCCACCGAAGAGTCTGCCAGGTCTCCCCTGTGTGGCAGGGAAGATTCACCCCTATATGGTTCGGCGCGTTTTCGCACAAATTTTCCTGACCTCCATGTTTCCAAACCCGCCAAATTTATGCCTTTGCCGAACAAGTACCACGTAAAAAAACCACAAGCGGGACGGAAATAATTCGAATTTTGTCACCAGCTACCCAAAAAAAACAACGACAACAAAAACAATAGCATAGCAAAAACAAAACCACAAAACAATATTAACAAAATCATAGCAACCGACAACAAAAATAACAACGGAAACCAGAACAAACAAACAACTCAAACAACGAAACACACAAACGCTTGAACATATATCATACACATGCCCAAACAATAAACAATGATACCTTAAATTCAATAAGATAGTTGCTTCCCTTTTTGACATTCATACTGCTATTTTTGAATGAGAAATTATGTACAGTATCGAATCACAACCATCTGAAAGGTAGTTTCCCTGCTTTGTTATGTTGGCGCGCTTGCCTCTTAATTTATGTGCAGTCTGCATTGATACGAACACACCTGCGGACACTTACAAGCATTCCAACTTTAAAAAGACCTTCACTGTTTACCTTGAAATATGCTGTAGGGGTGGTCTTTATATTCAAACTCTTCAGAGTGAGTTTGGATTCTCACATTATCTTTGTGCCATTTTGAGAGTTCGTGTTGTTTCTTTTCCTCCAGTAAAATCATACTCACATACTGTGTAATAGTATTTTCTATTTGTTTGTGTTTCTCTTGCTTCATGGTTTTTTCGGGATGATTCGCTTTCCAGTTTTTAAAACCTATGTCAGTACAATAATTGCTCTTTCTATGTTCATTGCTGAATTCAGACACTTGTTTGTCTTTGTGGCAATTAGAACAAGTTCTTCTCTTTTCCATTTCTCCCTGGATAATAAAGGTAATATCATATCTCTTTAAGTCATGTAAGATTTGTTTGAAAAAATAGTCTTAAATTTGTTAATGTCAAATAAAATCGCCATCCAGATACTTATGTCATCAAGTTCAGAGAGAAGATATGATTACCTATAGTTTCCAAAACAGATTCGGATAGGACAAGTTTTCTCAAAGGCATGTCTTTGCTAAATGGGGCGCCCTTTGACATTTCTCATTCCTGTGAAAACAAAATACAACAAACAGTAACAGATTTGTCCTTCGTTTTTTTCTTTGTCAAAGAAAACATAACAAAATATTTGTCCTTTCGTTTGTTGGGCGCCATGGAAAAATTCGAAAGCAAATAGAAAAAGCGGTGTCTCTGCAATTTTTCCTGACCCTTCCAGAAAAAGAAGCAAAGCAATTAATACAATAATGCGCCATGAAACTTTTTGTAGGCCGTATGAAAAGGGTTTCCTTTCCATGTTCTTTTGCACCATCAAAAACTCCAAAGCAATTAGTAAGGGCTGCTGTTCCAAAACATGTTTGGCGCCACCAAAGAAAAACAAAGCCATAAGTTAAAGGGTTGTCCCTTCAAGTCTTTCTTGGCCTCAAAAAAAGAGCAAAGCAAAAGGCTATCCCTTCTAATTGTTGTTGGCTGAAACAATCCTTTCACAAATTGCTTTTGAGTTTTTACTAGAAGAATTGAAAGGCAACTCTTTTACTAATTGCTGTGTTTATTTTATGTATGGAAAATGGGAGGGCAACAGGGCAACCCTTTAACTTATTGCGTTGGATTTTTTAAACGAGGGGCCCAAAAAAGTGTTTAAGAAAAACTCTTGCATTTCTTGCTTAGTTTTCTTTGGGGAGGCCAACCATTATTTGGAAGGGACAACCCTTGTCAGACCTTTGCCTTTTGCTTTCTTGGCACCAAAAAAAGAGCAAAGCAAATAGGAAAGAAATTATCCTTTCTAATTTTTGTTGGCCAAAGCAAGCCTTTCACTAATTGCTTTTGAGTTTTTATTAGAAGAATTGAAGGGCAACCCTTTTCCTAATTGCTATGTCTGTTTTGTGTATGGGGCAAAAATGGGAGGGCAACAAGGCAACCCTTTAACTTATTGCGTTGGATTTTTTCAAGGGGCCACAAAAATGTTCAAGAACAAATCTTGCATTTCTTGCTTTGTTTCCTTCGAGGGGGGCCCACCAAAATTTTGGAAGCGACAACCCTTGCCGGAGCCCTGCCTTTTCCTATTTGTTTTTTACATGCGACCAAGAAAGGTTTTAAAGTATAACTCTTTTCCTAATTGTTTGGTTTTTTTCATGGCGCCAAAAAATATTTGAAAGGACAAAAATGTTTTATTTATGTCTTGTTTTTTTCACGTGGGACCAAGGAAGACTTGAAAGGACACCATTGTTTTTACTTATTTTTGCTGGCAGGGCGAAGAAATAAACCAATTGGGGGTAGAGGTTAATGATTTTTGGAAGAGTTTATTGGCTGATAAAGTCTACTCATATCAAGCGCTTTTTGGTATGGGAAAAACATGGAGGGCAACCCTTTCACTTGTTGCGTTGGATTTTTCATAGGGTCCAATTTTTGTTTTAAGAAAGAACTACGGAAAAAAACTATGGCATTTATCCCGTTGTTTTCTTTGGGGGGGCCAACCAAAATTTGGAAGGGGCAACCTCTGCCTTTTCCTGCTTTTTGTCAACGCAGCCAAGAAAGGTTTGAAGGGACAACTCAATTCTTTTCTTAATTGCTTGGTTGTTTTTTTTCGTAGGGCCACATATGTTTGGAACGACAACATTGTTTAACTTATCTTTTGATGGGCCCAAGAAATTAATGACTTAAGTATGAGTTTATTGATAGTAAGGCCTACCCATTATTAAACCATAATTTCGTCTATAAGCAAATAGGCGTAAACAATGAAATACCTCAAGTATTCACACTTAGAGGCCATAAGAGAAGATGATATTTAGAAGATTTGGAAGGGCAACCCTTTTACTTGTTGTTTTGGATTGTTTTTAAGCCAAGGAAAACTGGAAAGGAAACCCCTTTCCTTCTTGCGTTGCATCTTTTTACGGGGCCAAAATCATTTGAAGGGACGGCGCTTACCTGTTGGGGCAACATGTTTACATGTTTTTTTTGGATTAATTCTTGCTGTTTTGGGTGCGGACAAAAACTTTGGATGGGGCAACCATTTTCTAATTTGTTTTTTATGTGGCCCACAAAGATTTGAAGGGACATAAAGTGACATGAAGGTGCAACCCTTTAGCTTGTTGCTTGGGGATATTTGCCAAAAAAGTTGATGTGACAACAATGTTCCTTTGAATTTTTTGATGGGGCCAAGAAGAATTTGAAGGGACAGCCTCTGCACTTCTCACTTTGGATTGTTTTTGATGATGTGGAAAAAAACAATGGCAGGGACAACCATGTTCATCTTCGTTGTGTTTCCTTCTGATGGGGCCAGGAAGAATTCGAAGGGGCAACCTTTCCCTGTTTGCTTTGGAGAAGAAATAAGATCAAATCGGATACAGTTTGAAGAATGTCACGATTATTTTTCGAATCAAGTTTGTTGAGGTTTTCCTTTTGTTCCTTTTGTGGATGTGTTCTGGAAAGAACAAAATTATATGTACATATTATATTTGTGCATATTTTGGGCCCAATCCCTTGAGGAAAGGAAACCTTTCAGTCCAGCCAGAACCTTCGAACGTACGAACGGCCTTTTTTAAAGGCCACGGGGTTTAGTTCATTTTTTCATTACCTCCCAGCCTTAAAAAAGTACAAAGCAATACGTAAAAGCGGTGCCCCTTGAAAGTTCTGGGCCCCATGCAGGAAACAAAGCAAACAGGGAAAAATAATCCAAAAAACAGAAAGAAAAGATCTCCCCTTTCAACATCTCGATGCCATGGAAAAATTCCAAAGCAAACAGGAAAACCAATGTCCCTGCCAACTTTTTCTTGGCCCTCCCGAAAAAGCAAAGCAATTCAATAAATAATTTTCCTTTTAACATATTCGAGCAAATTACTACAACTCTTAAACCTGAAATAGGGGGATTTGGGGGGATGTCCAAACTAGACCACCATTTGGGGTGACCTCGGCTGAGGGGTTATAATTTGCCCAGACATATTTTTCGACCCTATGAAACAATCCAAAGCAATAAGTAAAAGCGTTTCCTTTCCATGGTTTTTTGACCTATAAAAACAATGCAATTGGTAAGAGGGCTGCCTTTCCAAACACGTATTTGGTAACAAAAAACAATGAGCAAAAAGGTTGTCCCTTGAAATCCTTTTTGGCCCCATTAAAACAAAAACAAAGCAGATAAGAAAAGGGTCGTCCGTTCTATTGGCCCTCCGTTTTTTCCTTTTGGCCCAATGGAACAAAACAAAGCAAGAAGTAAAATGGTTGCCCCTTCAAATCCCTGTTGGTCCCATCAAGAGAAACAAAGCAAATGGGGAGCGGTGGCAGGTCCCTTGTAATTTTTGTTGGGCCTCAAACTTTTCCATGGCCCCATGAAACAAAACAAAGCAATACTGTAAGTAAAAGGGTTAACTTTCCTTTCTTGCCAAAAATCCACAACAAATACGAAAAGGTTTGCCCATCCAATTTTTTTGACCCCGTCAGGAAACATCCAAAACAACAAGTAAACATGTTATCATCCTTTCAAATCATTTCTTGTCCTATGAAAAAATCCAACGCAAATAGGACCAGAGTTGCCCGTTCCAATTTGTCATGGCACCATTCAAAATATCCACAACAATAAGCAAAAGGCCTAGCCGACCTTCCAAAAAATTGTTTGGCACCGCCAAAAGGATTCAAAGCAAATAGTACAAGGGGGGTTCCGTCCAACCTCATGGAGCCTAAAAAGAAGTTGTTAACAAAAATTATTCTACTTATTGCTGTGTTTTTAACGGGGAATCAAACACATGAAAGGGACACCCCTTGCCTTGTCCTATTTGTTTTCTTTTCAATGAGACCAAGAAAGGTAAGGTACAACCCTTTTCCTATTATTTGTTTTTTTTCAAGGGTCAACAATTTTTTGAAAGGGCAATTTTTTCTTTGGGGGTTTGATTGTGGCTGATGGGGCCAAGAAAGAAACAGATGGGGAGGGAATACAGATTAATGATTTAAGTTAGAGTGTCTTGATAATAAGGCCTACTCATTATTGTAGTGAGTAACACCAACAGATAGAATTCTGGTTTATGAACTGATGATTTTGCAGTAGAAACTAGCAGATAGAATATTCCAACATGCATTATCAAGATAGAGTAGACAATTGCATGAAATGTCCTTTCATTTACATTGTGGAACTGGATTTCACCACAAAAACCAATATGAACACGTATCAAAATCGTATACATATTTGAGTACATCACATTGTATTTGTATATAGTTTTGCATAGACACATGAGCCATTCTGGAAATATACTGAACAAGTATAAATATATATATATGTGTGTATATATATATATATACGCCTGTACTTCATGTTCAGTGCTTTCACATTTTTCTTTGTATACCATTTTTGCTTTGGTGGAATAGTAACAGTAGGAATCAAAGTTCCAATCGCCAATGCCACTGACCTTTCGGGATGAATTAGTTCCATTTTATTTTCTATGTCACATCTACATCATCTTTGGATAATATTCTATCTGTTGATTTGGGACCTCTTTTTTATAAAGGACCTTGAAAGGAATGACATCAACCACACCAATGGTCAAAAAGATGAAATAATATTGGTGATTTTGCAAACTATATATATATATATATTCACTACCACAATCAAACATACTGTTTACAGATGGCAGCCAGCAGTGCTGGCACACCATTCAACCACTACGAAAACCACTCCAAAACCTATATATGTATATGCCGTTCAAGAGATAGAATTTTTGCCAAATAAAAATTAAACCTAAAAATCTTTGATTTTAGTATATATATATATATACACACGCTTTTTACTTATATCTCAAGATTTTCTCGACCCAAACGGGAATATTCTATCTCTTGATTGCGAAAAATCTAACATCTAATTAATTTTAGGATATTTCTGTTGAAGTCAAAATTCTATCTGCAGGGTACTCACTATATCTAATAAAATTATTTTGTCCAAAAAGCAAATACAAAACCCAGTGATGAAGACATATTGATACATATTGAACTACTCCAAATATTCACATTCAGAGCGCATAAGAAAAGAGTGTATTTGGAGGTTGTGGAAATTTTTGGCTGGTGCCAAATAAAAGTTGGACAAGAAACCCCTGTACTTCTTGCGTTGCATTTTTTATGTGGGGCCAAAAATCATGTGAAGGGACAACCTTTAGCTGCCTGCTTTGGATGTTTTTCACGGGGCCCAAAGAGATATCATGGGACAACATGTTTACATGGTCTTTGGGTTATTGTTTGGGTTTCTAGTTCGGCGCGGGCCAAAAAATCTGGACGGGACAAACATTTTCCAATTTTTTCATTTTTTGATGGGCCCAAGAAAGACTTGAAGGGACATAAAGGGGCATGAAGGGACAACCCTTTAGCTAGCTGTTTTTGGATATTTCTTTGACGGTGCCAAAAAAAAATTGAAACATGGCTCAAGAATATTCCTTCGCAAGAAACGTCAGACGAAATCTCTACCAAAACTCATCTTTGCAGAGACATTCCCCACCATGTTTTTTGCCAAGGGACATTTTCTACCACAATTTTTTTTTGAAGAGACACCCCTACCAAAAAATACTTGCAGAAAAATCTGACCAAAAAATATCAGAACATTTTTTAGCACAATTTTTGAAGAGACAACTCTACCGAGAAATGTTTGAAAAAAGTCCCGACCAAAAGATGGAAAAATAATCTCTCCCAAACAAAAATCCTTGCAGAGACAATCTCCGCCGTTTTTTGTTGAAGAGATATTCTCTGCCACAATTTGTTTCAAGAGACATCCATACCTAGAAAAATTCAAGAAAACTCACGACCAAAAAATATCAGAAGAAAAAACTTTACCAAACAAAATCTTTGCAAAGACATTCTGCGCCTTTTTCGTGCTGAAGAAACATTTTCTAGCGCAATTTGGTTCAAGAGACCATTTTATTCAAGAGAAATTATCTATCACGATTTTTTTCAAGAGACACCCTACCAAAAAATATTTCTTTCAAAAATCTTACCTAAAAAGTATCAGAAAAGAAATTTCTACCAAACAAACTCTTTGCATAGACAGTCTGCACTATTTTCGCTGAAGAGACATTCTCTAGCGCAATTTCTTTGAAGAGGCACCTCTGCCGAGAAATGTTTGAAGAGAAATCCGGATCAAAAGATATAAGAGAAATCTCTACCAAACAAAATTATTGCTGAGAGGACATTCTCTATCACAATTTTGTTTCAAGAGACACCTCTACCGAAAAATGCTTGAAGAGAAATCCGGACCAAAAGATATAAGAGAAATCTCTACCAAACCAAATTATTGCAACACATTCTCCACGGTTCTTTGGTGAAGAGACATTATCTACCACATTTCTTTTGAAGAGACACCTCTACCTAGAAATGTTTGAAAAAAAGGAGCAAAAAATATCACAAGATAAATCTCTGCCAAACAAAATTTTTGCAGAGACGTTTTCCACCATTTTTTCACAAGAACATTCCGACCCAAAAACGTGAGAAAAAGTATTGACCAAAAACTAAAAAAGAATTCTATGAAACAAAATCTTTGCTGGGACATTTACCATCATTTTTCTGAAGACGCCTTATCTGCCGCAATTTTCTGCAGAGACATCCCGACCAAACATGCGGTACAAGAAATCCTGACCAGAAAATATCAGAAGAGGAATCTCTATCAAACGAAACCTATGCAGAGACATCCTCCACCAATTTTTTAGAAGAGACATTCTCTACCACATATTTTTGGAAGAGACATCCCAGCCAAAAAATGGCACAAAAAACATCAGCAAGAAATGTCATAGGAGACATCCCTACGGAAACATTTTCCACCATTTTTCCTAAAGAACCGTTCTCTACCACATTTCTTCAAGAGATATCCCAACCAAAACATGTTAGAAAATATCATCAACAAGAAATGTCTTAGAGACATCCCTACAGAGGCATTTTCCACCATTGTTTCTGAGGAGGCATTCTCTACCACGTTTAAAAGATGTTGCGGCCTAAAATTTTATAAATCCAGGTTTTGGGGCGGGCCTGGGGTCTGGAATTTGATAAATCTTCTAAATGGAGGCCCGGGAATAGAAGATTTAGAATATTTCGCCGCTTTTGGGGCCTAAAAATCTTCTAAATCCAGGTTTTGGGGCGGGTCTGGGATCTGGAATCTTCTAAATTTTCTAAATCTTCTTAATCTTCTAAATCCAGGTTTTGGGGCGGGTCTGGGATCTGGAATCTTCTAAATTTTCTAAATCTTCTTAATCTTCTAAATCCAGGTTTTGGGGCGGGTCTGGGATCTGGAATCTTC
>JAOXRU010000418.1 GCA_025800395.1 Flavobacteriaceae bacterium | reverse complement strand
ATTGGAGTATATAGATAGTATTCGCACTATGTGGGAATACAGCCCAGAGCTTAATGCCATAACCGGATGGGCATTAGACAAATTTGAAGAAAAAGACTTAGAAGATAATGAAGAATCTCGTCTTAATTTCAATCAAAAATGCGAGCTATTTGCCCATGTCATGTTTTTGGTGGAAAACGCTAAAGGGCAACATGGGAAATTTAATGAAATTAAAGATTTGCCAGAATATTATTTTATATACAAACACAATCGGGAGATTTTTGAAAAGGTAGAACCAGTTTGGGTCGAAAACGACTTTTATGGTTTGGAAGGTTTGTCCGAGCTCTATTTTGAGTATATCAAAAACAATGAAGTTCCGGAATGATACGAATTGGAAGTTAAAAATTAAAATATCACATTGGTAGTACTCTTTTTTTATTTTACATATATGGTGTTTAGCGCTGTAGAGACACAAGATGGCACCCGAGGCTTTATACACAAAAGCCGCATACAGATTTTACCCAAAACCTATTTTCACAGTTACCACAAAAACGGGAAGAGCAATATGTATAAGGGAAACAAAATGGTACTACATCCGCTCTGGTGCTTCTATACCCAAAAGCGACAAGGCATTTTGGATGGTATCGCTAACCAGCTTGGCCAGCTGCAATCGAAACACTTTTTCTTGAGGATCGGTAGCGCCCAATATAGATACATTCTGATAAAAAGAGTTAAAACTCTTTACCAAATCATAAGTGTAATTTGCGACGATGGCAGGACTGTATTGCTGAGCGGCCAATTGTATGGTTTCTGGGAAAAGGGTCAATTGTTTTAGCAGTTCCTTTTCTTTGTTATGTAAGGAAATATTTGGTACCCTTTCTTCCAGCATTTTGGTTGTAGCTTTTCGCAAAATAGACTGTATACGCGCATAGGTATATTGTATAAAAGGTCCAGTATTTCCAGCAAAATCTATAGATTCTTTGGGATCAAATAAGATGCGTTTTTTTGGATCCACTTTTAGGATAAAATATTTCAAGGCACCTTTGCCGATAACCTTATATAATTCTTGCTTTTCTGTATCGGAATAGCCATCTAGTTTTCCCAATTCTTCCGAAATACCCGCTGCAGTTGCTCGCATTTCTTCCAGCAAATCGTCTGCATCCACTACAGTTCCTTCCCTACTTTTCATTTTACCACTAGGCAAATCCACCATACCGTAACTGAGATGGTATAGTTTTTCGGCCCATGAAAATCCAAGTTTTTTCAATATCAAAAACAGTACTTTGAAGTGATAATCTTGTTCGTTACCTACGGTATATACCATACCGCCAATTTCTGGATATTCTTTCACTCTTTGGATGGCTGTTCCTATATCTTGGGTCATATATACCGCAGTACCATCAGCTCGCAAAACAATTTTTTCATCCAATCCTTCATTCGATAGATCGCACCAAACCGAGCCATCTTCTTTTTTGAAAAACACCCCTTTTTCTAGTCCAGTTTTCACAAAATCTTTCCCGAGCAAATAGGTATCACTCTCATAATACAGGGCATCAAAATCTACACCTAGGTTTTTGTAGGTGATTGCAAAACCATCGTACACCCAATTATTCATTTTCTTCCATAGGGCTACTACTGCTTCATCCCCTGCTTCCCACTTTCTGAGCATCTCTTGCGCTTCCAACAATATAGGGGCATGTTTTTTGGCTTCCTCCTCCTCTTGGCCAGCTGCCACTTGATCTGCTATTTCTTCTTTGTAGGCCTTATCAAAAGCAACATAATAATTACCAACCAATTTGTCCCCCTTCAAGCCGCTAGACTCTGGAGTTTCTCCATTACCAAATCGCTGCCAAGCCAACATCGATTTGCAAATATGTATACCTCTATCGTTGATAATTTGTGTTTTCAATACCTTATTTCCAGCAGCTTTTAATATTTCCGCCACCGAATACCCCAACAAATTATTTCGGATATGTCCCAAATGCAGCGGTTTATTGGTATTTGGAGAAGAATACTCTACCATAATCGTATCTTTTTTCGCTTCCACAAAACCAAAACGCTGCTCTCTGGCCATAGTAGCAAATTCTTGAAGATAGAAACTATCGTCTATCACGAGATTCAAAAATCCTTTAACTACATTATAACTAGCTACTTCGGTAACTTCTTTTTCTAAATAAGCTCCAATATCGTTTCCTATTTGTATCGGATTTCCTTTAAAATGCCGCAACATAGGAAAAACCACCACGGTAATATCTCCTTCAAAATCCTTTCGGGTTGCCTGAAATTCTACTGTCGGTAAGCTTCTCTCATAAATAGATTGTACTGCCTCAATTACTTTGGACCTAAGCAAGCTTTGTATACGCATATCTCCTTTTTTACAACTGCAAAGATAGCACCCTCCTCATAAGTTCTCCAAGCAATTCGCATATAAAAAATAGCTCCAGCCCGCATTTTTTCTCAAAGGAAAAAAGCTATAGCAAATCGATTTCAACGCACAAAACCAACTGCTACCGTTTCATTGCGCTGACGATCTATTAAAATAAACACACCATTATTCTTATTGTTCGCATAGGTATCCATAAAAGCAGCAGCTGCAAAATGAAGTTCGACTTCTGCTATATCATTCAAGTTCAACACTGCAGACGACATCCGCTTTTGGGGATTCACCGGATCTATAATTGACAATATACGATCTATTTTCACTAGAGTTTTGCGACTTCCTGTTTGCAAAACATAGGTGCTTCCTAGGTTCATGGGCTTGTCTTGCAAGCAAACGATACTGGCCATGGCTGCTTTATCCTCTTTTGGTTGATCCTTTTCGTTTACAAATAAGGTCCCCCTACTCGCATCGATATCGGTATCCAAACGAACCATTACGGATTCGCCTTTATTGGCCTGTTCCAATAGTGTTTTGTGTTTGCGAATCTCTACCACTCTGGCTTTTTGCCCACCAGGTAACGCACAAATAAGTGCTCCCAATTCCAACTTCCCACTGGCAATACGTCCTGCATAAGCACGGAAATCTGGATATTCTTCGTTTTGCACATGCAATACTTGCTGCACATCCATTCGAAACACATCTTCCTGTTCTTGTATAGAAATACCCTCCAAATAATCCAACAAGCTTTTCCCCTTATACCATTTCATATTCTCGGAAAGGTGCACCACATTATCTCCCTTTAAAGAACTGATAGGTACGATATGAATCTCTGGCTTGAATTCTGCCTGCTCACACATCTTTTGAATTTGCACCGCAATATCCAAAAACACCTCTTCGGCATAGTGCACCAAGTCCATTTTATTGACACAAAACACCACAACTGGTAAACGCAACAACTGGGAAATATAAAAATGTCGGTGGCTTTGTTCTAAAAGACCTTTACGCACATCAATCAATATCACCGAGGCGTCCGAATTGGAGGCTCCAGTTACCATATTTCTGGTGTATTCCACATGCCCAGGAGTATCCGCTATGATAAACTTGCGTTTGTCTGATGCGAAATAGATATGGGCAACATCTATGGTAATGCCTTGTTCCCGTTCTGCAATAAGCCCATCGGTAAGCACCGAAAAATCGAGATCTTGCATGCCTTTCTCCTTGGTTTTTGCCACGATAAGTTCTTGTTGCTCTATCGTAAGAGCCTCACTATCATACAACAACCGCCCTATCAAGGTGCTTTTGCCGTCATCTACGCTACCTGCTGTATTAAATCGCAATAAATCCATAGTCTATTTTAAAAATATCCGTCTCTTTTTCGTTCTTCCAAAGCCGCTTCACTGCGTTTGTCATCTATACGTGCACCTCGCTCGGATTGTTTGGAGCTGGCATTTTCTGCCAACACATCTTCTATAGAAATAGCATCAGAAGCTACAGCAGCAGTACATGTCATGTCTCCTATAGTTCGAAAACGCACTTTTTTTTCTAGGATTTCATCGGTGTCCACCAGATGGAGATAGGGAGAATACGACAAGTAGCTTCCATCGCGTTTCACCAATTTTCTAAGGTGACTAAAGTATAAACTTGGTAGCGGTATTTGCTCTTGCAAAATATACTCCCATATATCTTTTTCAGTCCAATTGCTGATAGGAAACACCCTTACATTTTCTCCAAATTGTATTTGCCCATTGAGCATCAAAAAAGGTTCGGGTCGTTGCCGTTTGGCATCCCATTGCCCAAAGTCATCCCGTACCGAAAAAATACGTTCCTTAGCACGACTTTTCTCCTCATCCCTTCTAGCACCGCCCAAACAAGCATCAAACTGATATTGAGAGATACTATCCAACAAAGTCGTGGTTTGTAATGCATTGCGACTAGCGTATTTTCCTGTCTCCTCTTGCACACGATTGGCATCGATGCTTTCTTGCACAGAACCAATGAACAATTCTACACCAAGTTCTTCTAAATAATGGTCTCTAAACTCCAAGGTTTCTGGAAAATTATGCCCTGTATCGATATGCAAAAATGGAAAAGGAATTTTAGCCGGATAAAAGGCTTTCATCGCCAAATGCGCCATAGTGATCGAATCTTTTCCTCCCGAAAACAAAAGAACTGGTCGCTGAAACTGTGCAGCAACTTCTCTAATAATATAGATACTCTCGTCCTCCAATGCTTTTAAATGTTTGTTTTTCACGACTCAAAATTTTGTATGTAATCCACATTCTCTTTTTTCTTCTACCTTGGTAGGATCTTCATAATCCCACTCAATCGGCAACTGGTATTTTTTCAGATAAGCATCCATTTGCACATCTGTAAAATGATAAAAAGGAGATACCTTCCAAACTCCAGCTTGACTTTTGCTAACCACATCCAAGGAATCTCGCAATTGGGATTGGCCTTTTCGTAGGTTGGTAAACCATGCCTCCGGTTCAAAATCGGCCATAGCCCGTCTAAATGGTTCTAACTTTAGTTCTTCAGTCAGCTGCTGGTGATTTGGATCTCCAACATCTGGCACTCCCAAATACACATCTCGATAGGCCTTGGTATTTCGTGGCACATAAGTATGTAAACGTATGGGAATCTTTTTGAGTAATTGCTCAATATGACGATAAGTAGCTTTGGTATTGTATCCACTATCGCACCAAATCACATCCATATCTGGCTTTACTGTATAGCAAGCGTGAATGATTGCTGCTTCATAGGGTCTAAAATTGGTGGTTAGTACTACCCTTTCAAATTTGTTTACAAAGTAGGCAATACTTTCCAAAGGATCTGCATGTCTAAAGTTTACATTGCTTTTTTCTATATCCATAACACTATAATTTTGATGCTTTTATCCAAGCACGTTCGTGCAAGTAATACAATATGGTTTTTGTAACCACCTCTACCCCACCTATTCCCAATGCCAAACTTGCGCTTCCCGTAAAGAAATAAGAAATCAACATGGTGTCCAACGAACCGAAGAGGCGCCAACTAATCGCCTTAATCAAGGATAATCGATGACTTTTCCAATTTACTTTCATACTAATTAAATTGCAGCAACAAATGTACCAATAATCTATAGAACTAGTAGACTAAAGTGGCAAAAAAAACTACGGTTTAACCAAATCCTTTAGTGTTCGGTGTTCATAAATGCTCAAAGTCTTGTCACGAACCTCTATCATAATGGCACTTATTTTACAAGATGCTTCGCTTTGACAATCGTCACATTGTTCATAATAATTGAGACTAGCGCAAGGCACCATAGCAATCGGGCCTTCCAAAAGCCGATAAATTTGCGCCACAGTTGTTTTCTCAGGCGACCTAAGAAGATAATAGCCTCCCCCCTTACCCATTTTGGAACCTACAACGCCACTATTTTTGAGTTGCAATAGAATGGCTTCCAAAAACTTTTTGGGTATATTTTCTG
The DNA here is from genome assembly GCA_025800395.1 of Flavobacteriaceae bacterium. GTDB lineage: Bacteria > Bacteroidota > Bacteroidia > Flavobacteriales > Flavobacteriaceae > JAOXRU01. Next base: position 4,756 of record JAOXRU010000418.1, on the reverse strand, counting down.
CCTCTGCAACTTGGGAAATCAAGACTGGCTTTTTCTCCCAATGTGCTGCTAAGTGGCTAAGGGCCTTCAGTCCATATTTAGTTTTTTTAGAAAGCATTGCCGCAATTTACAGTTTTTTTGGTAAAAAAACTTCTGCCATCATACATCTTGCACTCCCACCCCCATTGGTTTCTATGGTTTTCAAATTACTATGCACTATAGGATTGAACACCTCCAAACGTTCTTTTTGTATCGCACTCAACGACTTAAAGGCAGCAGTACTCATTATCAACAAGGCTTTCCCTTGGTCATTTTTTACTTGTAACATATTTCCAGCAAAATGATGCATCTGCAATTCATTGATGGTAATAATCTCTTTTCCTGTATTGTGTAATGCCTTGATCACCCCCCTGCGCTCTTTACCGTTTTTAATACTTTCTAAACAGATCACAGCATATTGGTCTGCGACACACATCATCACATTGGTATGATATACAGGCTTCAACTCCCCATCCACCTCCTGACTTGCACTAAAAAGTATAGGATGGTACTCAAAATCTTCACAAAATTCTATAAACAAATCTTCATCCGCTCGATCGGATAAGGCACAATAGGCAAATCTGTTTTCCCGATCCAAAACCATACTACCTGTACCTTCCAAATAAAGCCCTTCTTCTTCGGCAGAAGTATAATCTACAATTTCATTGATGAGAAAACCATCTTTTTCTAAAAGTTGTAATACTTCTTCATTTCTTTCCAATCTGCGATTTTGAGCAAACATGGGATAAAGTCCCACATCACCACTCTGGTGAAACGATATCCAATTGTTGGGAAATAACGCATCTGGAGTATCTGGCTCTTTCATGTCTTGCACCACCATAATATGCACTCCAGCTGCTTGCAGTTTTTCTACAAAAACATCAAACTCTAGCTGAGCCAATTGATTCGCATCCGCATCCGCATTGGATGGTTTCTGAAAATAATTGTTAACCGTCGTTTGTGGATTCATTCTAAAACCCGCAGGACGCACCATCAATATATTATTGGTGATTTGAGCCATGTACTTGAGAATTTGCTGTAAAACTATGGAATTCTCATTAAGACTCAAAACCATTGCTCTAAGCATTTTTACCTTTTATCGAAGACACCAACAATCTATGATGTCATTGATCTAAGCAAATGAACTACCCGACTAAATATCATGGTTTTGCGATATACAAATGAGTAAATTGATGCAAACATAATTTGACACCCATGAGGCCAATTCTTACCCTACTTCTTTATCTATTTCTATTTAGCTCTTGCGGTTTAGATGGCACCTCTATCTATGATTTATATGCAGAAACCATACATGAGTTTACCACTATAGCTGAGGGAGATATCGCACGAACTTCCCAAGAGGAGATCCATCGTGCTACCATTATTGACAGTACAGAGCAATGGTACCGTTTTCAATCAAAACTAAGTCGACACCAAGTCAATAACAAGATAAAGGCAGCAAAAATTGATTTCGATCAATTCAGTTTGATTGCAGTTTTCTCAGATGTTACAGTTAAAAATTGCCGTAAGATTAACATTGAAAAAGCCTATACATTAAACAAGGTGATCCATATAGAAACCAAAGAAATACTAGGGGATACTCCATACGATTCTCGCCCTTATCATATGGTGCTTATTCATAAAATAAAGTATCCTGTCACCTTTATTCACAAATAAAGCTCGACTGCTTACAGATACTTTTCCAGCCCTTTGGTTACGGTATCGAGTATATCAAAAGCCGTTTCCGCCATGACGTTACCCTTTAAGTCTAGCAAGGGGTTTACTTCTACAAATTCTATACAAGCTGTTTTTCTAGATTGCAAGAGCACGTCAAATATCATTTTTATTTCTTCCACATCAAAACCTTTAGCAACTGGTGTTCCAGTACCATAGGAGATCATATCACAATCCATACTATCCACATCAAACGATATATAGATCATATCACAAGCTTCTAATTTGTGCAAAGCCTCTTCCAAACAAACATCAAAACCACGATATCGCATTTCTGACACCGTATAATTTTTGAGCCCCAAGGCAGCCATTTGATTTTCTTCGGGTTCTTCGGTATCTCTCACTCCAAAATACACCAAATGTTCTGATTGTATTTTGGAACCATTGGCACCGATATTTTTCATTTTGTTCCAATAATCAAAAGTTTCCCCAGAAACTTCATTTATTTTGGCTTTCTGATTGTCCACGTTAAGAGCAGCTGCCAAAGGCATACCATGTATATTCCCAGAAGGAGAAGTATAAGGAGAATGGAGATCTGCATGGGCATCTATCCAAATCACCCCGAGTTCTTTATTAGGATAAGCCGCCTTTATTCCGCTTATAGTTCCCAGAGCCGATGAATGGTCTCCCGACAATATCAAAGGAAAACTTTGGGATTGCAAACACTCACAAACCGAGTTTGCCAATCGATCACACTGTTCGTACACATATTTGATTCTTTTCGCAAAAGAATTGTTTACCTTGTTATAAATAGATTCGTTTTCAGTTTCTACATCTACAAAATCAAAACGATCAAAATAGTTACTATTCTTATTGATTGCTGCAATTTCGATGGCATCTATTCCCATATCGGAGCCACGAGTTCCTGCTCCAATGTCCGAACGATTTTTTATTAGTTTTATACGCTTCATGATGAGGTTAGGTTTAGATTAGACAAAAAAAAACCATTTATTGCCGTAAAAGAAGTAAAAAAATACTTCATTGGCAATAAATGATTCTTACTTTATTCTAAAAATATATTAACGCTCTTCTAGCTTTTTAAAATCTCTAAAGGTTTCCCCTATATAGATTTGTCTTGGTCTTCCAATTGGCTCTTTTCTCAATCTCATTTCTCTCCATTGTGCAATCCATCCTGGCAAACGCCCAAGAGCAAACATTACCGTAAACATCTCTACAGGAATTCCCATAGCTCGATAAATAATTCCAGAATAGAAATCTACATTTGGATATAATTTACGATCCACAAAATAAGAATCGATAAGTGCCTCTTGCTCCAGTCCTTTAGCCACATCCAAGATCGGATCGTCTACGCCCAATTCTCCCAAGACTTCATCTGCAGCTTTTTTGATTATCCTTGCTCTTGGGTCGAAATTCTTATATACTCTATGTCCAAAGCCCATCAATCGAAATGGATCATTTTTGTCTTTGGCTTTAGCCATATACTTTTTGGTATCTCCTCCATCCGCTTTTATGGCTTCCAACATTTCCAAAACAGCTTGGTTTGCTCCGCCATGCAATGGTCCCCATAGGGCAGATATCCCAGCAGAAATAGAAGCAAATAATCCAGCATGCGAAGATCCTACTACACGTACAGTAGAGGTGGAACAATTCTGCTCATGATCGGCATGCAAGATGAGTAACTTATCCAATGCATCCACAATAATGCGATTTTCTTCATAATCTTCATTGGGCATTTTAAACATCATTTTCAAGATGTTTTCTACATAGCCCAATTTTTTATCTCCATAATCCAATGGTAAACCAGTACGCTTTCGCATTGTCCAAGCAACCAATACTGGGAACTTACCTAATATTCGCACTATAGCCTGATACATTTCTTCTGGGGAATCCACATTCACAGAAGAAGGATTAAAAGCAGTAAGAGCACTAGTCAAAGAAGAGAGTATTCCCATCGGGTGCGCAGTCTTTGGAAAGGCATCCAATATTTTTTTAACATCCTCGTCTACCATAGAGTTCGCCTTGATATCCTCATGAAACTTTTGTAACTGATCGGCAGTAGGCAACTCCCCAAAAATCAACAAATACGCCACTTCAAGAAAATCTGCTTTTTCTGCCAGATCTTCTATAGAGTATCCACGATATCGCAAAATTCCTTTTTCACCATCCAAAAATGTTACTCCACTCAAGCAAGAACCCGTATTTTTAAAACCAGGATCCATAGTTACCAAACCATCGGTAACCCCTCTCAATGATTTTATTTCTATCGCTAATTCATTTTCCGTACCTTTTATCAATGGAAACTCATGAACTTGTCCATTAAACTCAATCTTCGCAGTATCTGACATAAATCTGTTATTTTTAAACGGTCATAAAGTTACAAAAATGCTAGAATAAATGGGACAACATTTTGCAAATTTAATATACATTCTGAAAAATGTTACCATCAAAGTATAACATCTACTAGATTTGAACGGTATCTTCCAAAAATCGAGTGGTTTTCCAAGTGAGAACATCTAGAGCAACGGAACCTATAGTAGTCATGCTCATTTATGAATCATAATCTGCAAACATTTTTGGATGTACCAAAGGTAAATTCCATATCAACTGTTTACACAGAAGTCTTAACAGTTGTAATTTTGGTTTTAAAAAGGCAGGTTAAGCCTATATTGATATCTTTTTGGAACCAAAAATGATACTCATATTGTTTTCTGAAAATGGTTTTATTTTTCTCATTCGTTTTTGTTATACCATTTCTATTTTAAAATGCCCTTAAAAGAAATAGATGCTATTTTTCTTTATAGCTAAATGAATAACGTAAGTTCGATATAAATTATCTTCACAGAAGCCTTATAAATAGTGAGATTTGGATTAAAAAAGCGCAGGTTAAACCCTTAATTCAAGCCTTTTTGGGACAAAGATTGCTGTTTATAAGGCTTTCTATAGATTCATTTTGTCTTTCCTTATACGTCGTTGTGATCTTTTCGAGCTATAAATAGCCCTTCAAAGCCACGCCTAGCCTAAGAAAATCAAAATAAACTGTGTG
>JAOXRU010000410.1 GCA_025800395.1 Flavobacteriaceae bacterium | reverse complement strand
GGGCTTGTAACATAGCTGGAAAGATAATACAATGAAACACAATATTGTCTTTACCTATAAAATGATACAATTTGGTGTTTTTATCTTTCCAATAAGGTTCCCAATCTTTGTTATTGGCTTCCGCCCACTCTTTGGTAGAAGAAATATACCCAATTGGCGCATCGAACCATACGTACGGTACTTTTCCATCTGCTCCATCCACTGGTACAGGAATCCCCCAATCCAAGTCACGGGTTACCGCACGTGGTTTTAAACCATCGTTAATCCAAGATTTTACCTGCCCGTACACATTGGCCTTCCAGTCGTCTTTATGCCCTTCTAAGATCCATTCTTTTAAAAAACCTTCGTATTGGTCTAATGGCAAATACCAATGTTTGGTTGTTTTTAAACTTGGTTTGTTACCCGTAATGGCACTTTTAGGGTGGATTAAGTCTGTGGCATTATGGCTAGTTCCACAATTTTCGCACTGATCGCCGTAGCTCTCTTCATTGCCACATTTAGGGCAGGTTCCAATAACAAATCGATCTGCCAAAAACTGTTTGGCATCTTCGTCATATAACTGCTCAGTTTCTTCTTCTACAAACTTTCCATCGTCATACAACTTTCTAAAAAACGCTGCTGCTGTTTGATGGTGCACCTCGGCAGAAGTACGGCTATAATTATCGAATGAAATTCCAAATTCGGCAAA
>JAOXRU010000407.1 GCA_025800395.1 Flavobacteriaceae bacterium | reverse complement strand
CCCCAAAACCCCAAAACCCCAAAACCCCTAACTTCAGATAAAATTGGTAGAGCATGTAAATGGCCAAGAAACTGGTTCTCTTGAAATCCTTTTCAATGAAATTATTGCTTATGTAGCCTTCAAGTAAGCGATGAGGTCAAGTCTGTCCTTGGCAGCTGGGATACCAGCGAAAGCCATAGCATTTCCTGTAATGGAAGATTAGTATGAGAGCTGCAATTTGAATCCCAAAATGAGCGAATTTTCGAATAGCGAAATTGGTCAGTAATCAAGTAATCACTGACAAAGAAGGAGATCTTACCTGGAGCAAAATCGGCTGGGGATTTCAACCACTTGTTCATGTTACCATCAGTCCACTTTAAGGTAGCTTTACCAGAAAGTGCTCCGCTATAATTTATATAAATTTCTTCTAACCACAAAGAAGTTTTTGATTCATGAAATTTGAAAATACTTAAATGCACAAATCCAAAGACTTACGAGTATGAGAATCCATCCTGAGCGGCGATGTTGGTTCCTGAGAGACCTGCCAAAGCTGGTCCAGTTCCGTGACTCTAAAAGAAAATAATGAGATTAATTCAAATTTAACCACTCTTTCGATCTCTCTTATCCAAAATCCAGATCTCAAAGAGGAAAACACAAAGATTTTGATGCGAAGGTCCATTGGGATACTTACGGTGAGTGAGTGGCAGACAGCACACAAGTTCTTGAAAATCTTTTCTCCTTTAGCTGGATTACCACCGGCCTTCTTCTTTCCTTTACCCATTTTAATATATATTTTAATGAATTATAATTCGGGAATATTTATATAAAAACGGGGTTTTGGGGTTTTGGGGTTTTGGGGG
>JAOXRU010000394.1 GCA_025800395.1 Flavobacteriaceae bacterium | reverse complement strand
CCCCCAAAACCCCAAAACCCCAAAACCCCTAGAAGAGAATATAATATTGATTTTATTATTATTTATAAATATGCCTCACTCATTCGGTTACAGGGCTAGAACCAGACACATGCACGCAAGACCAAACAGAAAGCATGGTCTGCAAACTCCTTCTAAAGCTATGACTATTTTCAAAATGGGCGATCTCGTCGATATTGTCACTGATGGTGCCGTCCATAAGGGTATGCCATACAAGTGCTATCACGGTAAAACCGGAAAGGTCTTCTCCGTTTGCCCAAGAGGTATCGGAGTTGCCGTCAGCAAGAGAGTAAGAACCAGAATTGAGACCAAAAAACTCTACATCAGACACGAGCACTTGAGAAAGTCCAAATGCAGAGATGCTTTCTTGAGAAGACTTCAAAGAGATTTGAAGAGAAAGCAAGAAGCCAAGAAAGAGGGAAAGATTATCAGCACCAAGAGAGTTCCCCCACAGCCAAGAAAAGCCCATGTTGTCAAGGAAGAAAAAGTCGAATACGTAGCTCCACTCAGATTCAGAGATATTTTCTAATTGCTTGATAAACTTAACTGCGGAGGTGGTAACATGGTATTATCAGTCATATTTAATTTGTATCGCTTTCGTCCTCCTAAAACTAGTATTGCCACATCTCTGTAAGCCCTTCAAAAATCTAGACGCCTATGGTCCTTGCTTCTTAGAATTTAGGTGGCGATACCTGTTGGTAGGACTAAAATCCAATCTTATACAAGTATTCCCATTTTTATAGTGTTTGCATTCTCGATGTTGAAAATATATTCAATTAGATTAGCTTTTTAGGGGTTTTGGGGTTTTGGGGTTTTGGGGG
>JAOXRU010000389.1 GCA_025800395.1 Flavobacteriaceae bacterium | reverse complement strand
AGGCTTTCTATAGATTTATTTTGTCTTTCCTTATGCGTCGTTGTGATCTTTTCGAGCTATAAATAGCCCTTCAAAGCCACGCCTAGCCTAAGAAAATCAAAATAAACTGTGTGCGTAAGTTATATCGAACTCACGTTACTTTAGGCATAAATTTTAGAAAGTCTGAATAGGAAATAAGCAATAGATTTCACACCTCTAAAAGCTTTTATTTTTGCGTTAAAGGATTCTGCTGAGGCATTGGTGCTTCTATTTTCAAAGAAATACCATTTTTAGTTTAAAATTACCCCAATAAATAGCTTTTTTTTCCTTTCTATTTCTTTTCCAGTAATTTCAAACAACAACAGCTATTATCAAAAATCTGCAATCGAATAGAACCAATACAAAATAATTGGCTTAAGTCTCAAAAATTCTACTATTTTTACCCAGCAAATACCCCAAACAATAAGGGCTTGCAGCAAATGGGCTATAAAAATGGCTTTTAGAAGACAATCATAACAATAAAATAACATAGTTTTCCAAGTCAAAAGGGATATTTGCAAAATTTAGAAATATTAAATATGGAGAATTTCTATTTGTATATGGTCATTGCATTGGCCATTTTAGCTATCGCGGATTTGGTAGTTGGGGTAAGTAACGATGCAGTGAATTTTTTGAATTCTGCAATTGGCTCCAAAGCAATTTCTTTTCAATCTATCATGATTATTGCTAGTGTTGGAATCGCTTGTGGTGCCATATTCTCCAGTGGCATGATGGAAGTCGCACGAAAGGGTATCTTTGTTCCTTCCCAATTTCATTTCGATGAAATCATGATCATCTTTATGGCCGTGATGATCACCGATATATTATTGCTCGACTTCTTCAATACCCTAGGAATGCCTACTTCTACTACGGTTTCTATTGTATTCGAACTATTGGGGGCAGCAGTTTCGGTGGCCATTATGCAAATACTACTAAAAAACGAGTCTATTCTCAATCTCGGCACCTATATCAATACCGCAAAAGCAACCGAAATCATGCTGGGAATTGTGGGCTCGGTCATTATCGCTTTCTCTATAGGGGCCTTTGTGCAATTTGTGAGTAGAGCCATATTGTCTTTTCACTTCAACGAAAAAGCCAAATGGATGGGCGCACTCTTTGGTGGGGTAGCCCTTACCGCTATTACTTATTTCATATTTGTAAAAGGCATCAAAGGTACCAGCTATGCAGATATACCTTATGCTTGGCTAGGTGATACTACTATCAAAAGCTTCTTGGAAGAACAACTGATCCTCATCATAGTAGCTAGTCTGGTGGTATGGTCGCTTATTGCTTACTTCCTTATCGTTATACTCAAGAAAAATATATATCGCCTCATTATTGGTGTGGGTACCTTTGCCTTGGCATTGGCTTTTGCTGGTAATGACTTGGTGAACTTTATAGGGGTGCCTATCGCCGCATGGCAGTCCTACGAAGCATGGATTGCAGCTGATGGGGTGGCAGCTACGGAGTTTGGAATGGAGGTATTGGCACAAAAAGTTCCCACTCCTACTACCTTGTTGTTTGCCTCTGGTATTATTATGATTCTTACCCTTTGGTTCTCCAAAAAAGCAAGACGAGTAACCGAAACGGAAATCAACCTTGCAAGAGAGGGAGAAGGACAAGAACGATTTGAACCCAATTTCCTCTCTAGAGGAATCGTACGATTGGCTATGGCAGTTTCTGGAGAATCCAAAAACTTGGTTTCTAATAAAACACGCACTTGGCTAGACAAACAGTTTACAAAACCCGAATTGGTGCTTACCAAAAGCCAACAAAAAGATTTACCGGCTTTTGATATGGTGCGTGCCGCAGTAAACCTGATGGTGGCTGGTATCCTTATCTCTATAGCTACGTCCTACAAATTGCCGCTTTCTACTACCTATGTTTCTTTTATGGTAGCCATGGGTACTAGTTTGGCAGATAGGGCTTGGGGCGCAGAGAGTGCAGTATATCGTGTAGCAGGGGTGCTAAATGTAATTGGCGGTTGGTTCTTTACAGCCATTATCGCCTTTGTGTCCGCTGGTTTTATGGCTTGGATTATTCATGTTGGCGGTGGTGCGGCCATAGCAGTATTGCTCTTTATAGCGGTATTTATCTTGTTTAGAAACTATGTTTCGCATAAAAAACAAAGCAAAGTCGATAAGGCAGAAGATCGATTGCAACGTGCCGAGAGTAGCTCTATACAAGGAGTAATACACGAAAGCGCCAAGAATATTTCCAATGTGATGAAGCGTGGAAACAAAATCTATAGCAATGCAATCAAAGGATTGGCAGCACAAGATTTGGCATTACTCAAGAAAAATAAAAATCAAATCATCAAACTCTCAAATGAGGTAGACGAACTCCGCGAAAACATCTTTTATTTTATCAAAAACCTAGACGAATCTAGTGTAAAAGCAAGTGATTTCTATATTAATGTTTTGAGCTATTTGCAAGATATCACTCAGTCTTTGGAGTATATTACCAAGGCTACACATAAGCATGTGAATAACAATCACAAAAAACTAAAGTTTACCCAGTTCAAAGAACTCAAAGAGGTGGATGGTGCGGTAAGTGATTTGTATTCGAAAGCCAATAACTTGTTTGACCAAGAGGAGTTCTCACAACTTGCTGAAATCGTTCACAACAAAAGTGCTATCTTTGACTTGGTTTCCGAAAAAATTCAAAAACAAGTGGAACGTACTCGCAAAGACGAATCGAGCCCAAAAAACACCACTTTGTATTTTAGTCTGTTGCTAGAGACCAAAGATCTCTTAGGTGCTACTATGAATTTGTTGGAAGAATACGACTATGCACACGATGCTAAAGTAAAGCCAGCTACCATTTCTGAGCAGATCTAAAAGTATATGCTACGGAGTATTGGCTTCTTTTGCTAAAAAATATCTGGAAAAACATCTTGCTTTTAACCCTATAAATCCCCTTAGATAAAGGGGGTGTTGTGGAAGAAAATAGAAATGGTATTAGCCTTTGTCGGAATAGAAGTACATCACTAGCATGAGACAATCGCTATCGGATTTGTTTTCTGGTACATGGGGCAGTCTACCGTCGAAGTATAGGGCATCGCCTGCTTGCATCGCCACTATTTCGTCATCTATTTGGTAACTACAGCTTCCTTCTAGTATATATTTAAATTCCCAAGCATCGGTTTGTATTTTTTTACGAAACGAGTTTGGAGATAAACGCAACAAGACTGCTTCAAAACCTACTGCATGTAAACTTTTGCCGAATATGTGGTGGTAGGTAAAACCACTGGCATCTATTTCTTTTTCTACATATTGGTGTGCTTCTTTTTTGAGGTGAATGTATTTGGCGCCAGCTTTTTTTTCTACACCTTCAAAAAAGGTGCTTACATCTATATCTAGTGCCCCAATGAGCTCGAGCAATACGGGTAAAGAGGGAATGGTACGCCCGTTTTCTATACGGGAAACCAATCCGTTGCTTACCCCAGCATTTTGTGCTAAATGCTGTATGGTAAACCCTTGTCGCTTGCGTATGGTCTTGATGCGCTTGCCAATACCAATTAGAAAATCGTCCATGTATGCGAATTAAAAAGCGAAATATAGAAAAATGTATTGATTTAATGGTCGGGTTTAAGAAAAAAATAGGCGTCGTGAGACTAGCTGCCCAACGCCCATTTTATAGCTTTATACCAATTCTATTTTGAAACATCCTTAATAGTATTATAGTTCTAATAAGCCAGCTACATTTTGCATAATATAGTCTGGTTGTGCTGTTTCTAATTGGCTTTTGGTTTGTGCGCCAGAGAGTACGCCTACGGTAATGCCGCAATTGGCATTTTTTCCTTCTTCAATATCAATTGCAGAATCTCCTGCTTTGAGCACCATATTGGCATCGGTAATCTCAAATTTATCCATTGCCAAATGGATCATATCTGGTGCAGGTCGCCCATTGGTTACATCGTCTGCGGTAATGAGTGCATCGTAATGTATGCCTTCTTCCCATGCCATTTTTTGTAATAGACCATTGGCAACCTTACTGTTGTAGCCTGTATTGAGCACCACCGTAATATGGCGTTCTCGCAAGGCTTTAATGGTAGCTTCTACTCCTGTAATAGGACAAACCTCTAAGTTGTCGTAGGCCGCATCTAGCATGGTTTTAAAATCGGCAAATATGGCTTGACTAGACAAACTTGAATTGCCCAAAAAGTGGAGTATATCTTTGATGGCCTGATGCTTCTCTTTGCCAGCACCATGTTTTAAAACAGTTTCTAAATCTACTACTACCCCATGTGCATTTATGGCTTTGTGTAGGGTCTTGTAAACCACATTTTGTTCGTCTATAGTAGTTCCGGCCATATCTAAAACTACCAATTTTATATGTTGCATATTTTTATTTTTTAGTTATTCTTTTTTTTGGTACGAATTTAATAGATTACTTTTAATAAAGTATTGCGCAATGCATTTTGTTGGTACATGCTATGGAGAGGAGTATTTCAAGCGTATTTCTAATAAACGATATGCTTTTGGTATCAACCGCCATCTTTCTTTTTGCTTCTTGCATCGGCGCAGCGTTGTCTAAATGGTTTGGACATGGGATCAAAATTCTCAAATCGATCTATGGCAAAAGGTTTCTCGTCGGCAAACAATGGTTTGTTGGTAATCATTTCTGCAATCATTCTACCAATACCCCCCGAGCCTGCTACACCGGCTCCCGCGCATCCTGCGGCTACATAAAATCCTTTTAGGTCTTTAGATGGCCCAAAAGAATAATAACCATCGGGAGTGTAGGTAGATATGCCTGTAATACAGCTTTCTACACCTTGTTTTTCGAATTCTGGAAAGAAGGACATAAAGTCCTCTCCATGGTTGACGATGATATCCCACCTATCTTCCGGATTGCCCAAAAAATCTACATTGGGTTCTTTGTTGAGCGCATCCGGATGAAAATGTGGACTGTTCTCTTCGCGTAGTCCAAACAACAAGCCTCCTGCCTCTGGTCGGGTATAGGCCATGGCATCGGGTAGGGTAATCATAGGTTGGTTGGGCGAAAATAATGTTTCGTTGGCTTCTGTAATCCAATATATACTGCGAACGGGTGCCATAGGAATAGGCACATTCACCTGCATAGATAAGGTGTTTCCCCAAGCACCTGCCGCATCTACTACATAGTCGCAGTCTATTTGGCCTTTGGAGGTTTGTAGGCCAACAATGGTATCTCCTTGTATGAGAAGTTTTTCTACTTCTGTATGTTGCATCACGGTTACTCCCAGTTGTTTTGCGGCTTCTGCAAAAGTGGTTGCCAGTACATAGGCGTCTACAAAGCTATCGTCTTTCATATAGCTTGCTTTTAGAATGTTGTTGGTTTGTAGCCAAGGCACCATACTTGCAATCTCTTCTTTATCTATTGGGCGGTTTGCAATACCGTGTTTGTTGGCAATGGCTACCAAGCTGTCTAGGCTAGTAGCTGTCTCCTTGGAAGCAGCTATATGCAAGGTGCCCACCTTGTTTTTGCCAACAGAAGTGGCAGTGGCTGCCTCTATTTCGTCTATGTTTTTGTAGGTTTCTTGTATGAGTGGAATTAGGGCTTCTTTAGAGCGCACCAAGGTCATTAGAGAGGCTGCTTTGGAGGTGTTGCCGCTCCCAACATTGTTGCGATCTATTAGAATTACCTTTTTCATCCCTTGCTTGGCCAAATGCCAGGCAGTTGCAGCGCCTATAGTTCCCGCTCCTATCACTACTGCATTGGCCGTTATAGACTCATTGTTCTGAAAATTCATATGTAATTTGTTTTTGTGTTTGATATTTATTTCTAAAAAAGATATACGAAATTGTAGCTACCGCAATGGCAATAATGGCGATGAGGTAGATCATATAAGTAAAAAAGGATAGATAGGAGATACTGCCTTGTCCAAAGTTTTTGTATAGTATGATGGCAATGCTACCTAAATATCCAAAGGCATCTGCAATATAAATGAGAAAGCCAACATTGCCCTTAATTTTGAAGGTGGCTATCATCCGATCGAAGTATAATCCCTGAAAGGGAATATAGCAGCTGTACATGCCAAAGCCCGATACGATCATCCAGATTGCCGGATCTAGTATTTGCATTTGGAAGGCCATAGTAGACAATGCAATGAGAAGCCCACCAAATAGTAAAACCGCATGGTAGTACAAAAAGGCTTTATAGTTTTTGCGCATGGCGCCAATGAGTGCCATGAGTATAAATACGGTAATAGCAATGGGTATTTCCGAATAGGAATAAATGCCTATGCTCTCTGTATGGCCTAAGGCATCCCAAATTTCTCTGGCGAAATTGTCTCTAAAATCTCGAATTCCAGTAATGAAAATATAAAATATGATGATGAGGGTGAGTGGTATGGCAAATTCTTTATACAAAGCAAAACGGGCTTCGCGGTGTAGAGGTACTCTTTTGTTTCTTGTTTGGAGGTCTTCTTGGGTGGGTTTAGGTAGTTTCTCTAGTAAATAGGCAAATAGAAACAATGGCAATAAGAAAAATAAACCAGAAACAAAGGGCATCCAAAATTCGCTTACCTCTAATACGTCCATGGTGTATTTTCCAACCGATTTTACCACTCCAGAAGATACAATAAAGCTAGAACATAGAATAACGCCCAAGATTTCGGTGGTTTTTCTTCCTTCTAAATAGGAAAATACAATTCCCCAAATCATACCAAGTGGTAGGCCGTTTAGAAAAAGGAATAAGATGTTATAAGGCGCTGGTACCAGAGCAAAACCAAGTAGAGACAGCTCTGCAAAAAGAATAAAGCTGATAATCCATTTGCTTCTATTGTGCTGTGGCATTTCTGCTATTATTTTTATACCCAAAAATTTGGATAAGGTATAGCCAATTACTTGCGCTATAATAAGTAGTATTTTGTAATCGATGCCCCAATAGGTTAGGCCCTCAAAAGTGGCTACGGTAAAGGGTTTTCGAAAGGCATACATGCAAAAATACGCCCCAAAGGAAGCAATTGCTGCCTGTAGAAAGAATTTGTAATTGATGTTCTTTATCGTTTCCATATATTGTAAATTGCCCTCCCGAAAGAGGGCATTAAAAAAAAACTAAACAAGCTAATGTAGATGCTTTACAATGGTACTTTTGTTTCACATCTTTAACTTATGTGGTGATCTCATAACGGGTTTCACGTCTTGCTATTTGCCATAAGAGATGCTGTATTTTTGTTGCGCCGTTGCGCGTTTATATCCTTTTAGATATAGCATGCCATCTTCGATGCTTACTATAGAAAAGCTGTTGTTTTCTAGTCCTTTATAATCTACCATGCCCAAACGGGTGATATAGTGAATTTGATTGATTTGTTGATGGCTTTCTTGGTGTACATGGCCTTGTAGCACTGCAACTACTTGCTTAGAATTTTCTAGTATGCGTTGCACGGCCTTAAAATTGTTGATGTGGTATTTGTTACCACCTCTGTAAAATGCAAACAAAGGATGGTGACAAAATACGATGGTTGGTAATTGGGTTTGTGCCAAGTCTTGTTGTAGCCAATCTAATTGTTCTTTAGGAATATTGGTGTCTTGCCAGTCGCTTCCTGCTGCAAAGAAATGATCCTTGCCTTGTTTATCATAGTTGGCATCGAGTACCACAAAATGATAGCCACCTTTATCGAATGCATAATAGGAGCGATTGTTGTCTATTCCAGTATTTTGGATATGTGCTAAAAAACTGCTCTTGGAGATGCTATCTACATCGTGGTTGCCAATACAATGATATCGTGCACCTTCAAATTGCGCATACTCCTTTTCGATACGTTGGAGGTAACGCAAAGTGTCTGTTGGATTTTGCTTTGGGTCTTCGTCTTTAAAGTCGCCCAGATGCATTACAAAATCTACAGCTTCGTCATTCATGGTTTGTACAAACTCTTGCATTTTTGCAATAGCATCTTTGTAATATCGGGTGCCTTTAAATGGACGGTCTGCATAATGCGAATCGGTACACAAACCAAATCTCACCTTATTGTTGGAGCCCTTAGCAAAACTAGCCAGAGGGAATACCGTTGTTGTTGCTACCAATATACCGCCTTGTTTTAAAAACTCTCTCCTATCTATCTTTGTCATTCTTTAATTATTGCTAATGGTTGCGCCATATCGGGTGTTTTAATTTGCAATAGCTTGGCTACAGTTGGTGCTATCTGGTTGGTATACACTTGTTGTGGGCCACCCATTTCGCCCATAGCTTTGAACTGACTGCCAATACCCGCGATCCATACTTGATCCGATCCTTCTATGGTGTATTGGTTTTCGTCTAGAGTGCTGCGATCGCCATGGTGCATCCAGTTTTCCACTGGTTGGGTGCCTCGTCCGTGGTCGGTAGTGATCAGTATGGTGGTTTTGTTTTTGTAAAAAGAATCCGTTTGGCAAAATTCCCAAATTTCTTGGAGGAGTGCATCGGTGTTTTTGGTGGCTAAAATATAGTGCCAATAGTTGCCGTCGTGCGCAAAATCATCCGTTTCGCCATAGGCAATGTATACCAACTTTGGGTGTTTTCGCTTCATATATTCCAAGGCAAAATTGTGTGTAAAAACATCCTGACGTACGGCTGGCCATGGTTGCACTGCTTGTTTTTGTAAGCGATTGAGCTGTATCTCCTCAGCGGACAGATCGTTTGCTGTTGCAGATGCATACCCATCGTTTACTGGAATACCAGACCGATCGGAGTTGATGATGTAGCGAAAACGATCCCAACTTCCAAAGGCCGCAACCATGCCTTTGTAGTCTTGCTCATTTGCCAATTCCAAAATAGTTTTATTGGGGTTATTGTTCTTATCGTTGCTTTGAATACGTTGGTCATCTGCTTTGCCAGTAAGGATTTCGTTGTACCCTGGGTACGAAAACCAGTATGCATTGGTGAGATTGGCGTAAGAGCCTAATTCTCTATTGCCCATTAGAAATCCTTCTTTTACAATGGTCTTCCAAAAAAATGGCATAAGGGTTTCCCGACGCTCTTTGGCTGTAGGTTTCCAAAATTGTGCCTCTAACAAATCGGGAGCTTTGGCATAGGTTTGGTTGTGCAATAATATAGAATCTATTCCTTGAAATACTTCTTGCCAGCGCAGACCATCTAAGGTAATTAGAATAACTTTTTCACTCTCGTCGGTATCTGTGCCAACGGCTTTTTTTTGCTCGGTTTTATTGGTGCAACCAATAGCTAATACCAATGCGCATAGAATGGAAAATTGGGATATTGTAGACATTTTATTGTAGTTTGTATAGTTTGTTGGTTGGGATAATTTGTTTTGGTAGTTGTGGTCCTTGGTAGGCGGCTTCTATATGTGCAAAACTACCCTCGTTATAATAAGCTAATTGTATTTTGTGCTTACCAGCTTTGAGGGGTATATTGCCGCTGCGTTCTAGCAAATTGTACTTGCCATTGTTGTTTACTACCAGGTGCCCATCTACATATAACATGCTTTCTTCCTCACTAGTAGTGTAAAAGGTATATTCGCCAGCTTGGTCGATTTGTAATTCGCTTTCAAATAGTACCACAATCTCTCTTTGTCGTTCCCATTGGGGAAGGATTGGTTCTACCGAAAACTCTATATGCTTGCCTTGGTATAAAAGACTGTCTTTGGGCAAATGGTGTAGCAAGGGTAGTTGCTTGGCAGCATACACCTTATAGTTTACGCCTAGTTTGGTATTATTTGGGTCGTATATTCTAAAATAGGCCGTATTGCTATTACCCATGGGTTTTTCATTTACAAATATTTGGGCTTTTACTACGGTGGTTTGTTGGATGTCGAATGGTTTTTGGTAACGGATACCATTTTCTAAGCTAACATCGCTGCCGTCTAAGGTATAATATATTTCGCCCTGCTTGTTGTTGTTTTTAATTACCACTTGGGCTTTGTTTTTAAAGATGCCACCAGCTTGGGTGAAGGTATTGTTGGTAGGAAGTATATTGGGTGCATAAAAATAGTTTGGGGTGTATTTTAGTGTTGGTTCGGCTTGTCCAACAAATACACTTTTTATTGGTCTTCCGATCCATGCTTGCGGGGTTTGTAATCCCATTGCAAAGGCAACCGTTGCCGGATTGTCGTATTGGTATACTGCCTCTTTTATTGTATACCCTTTTTTAATTCCTGCGCCATAAAGTATAAACGGAACTTCGATTTGCCCTAGGGTAGCACCACCATGGCTATAGCCTCTACCGCCATGATCGGAAGAAATGATAAACATGGTTTTTTCATATATGCCAGCTTCTTTGGTGGCTTCTACGATACGGGTAATTAATAGATCTGCTTTGGCAACAGCATCGTAATAGGCTTGGCTACCGTGACTGTGATCGTGGCCGGCATGGTCTACATGATCGATATGTACAAAGGTGAAGTCGGGTTGGTGTTCTAGTATGGTATTTACGACCGCATCGGTTGTGCCGTCTTCTTTATCTCCATCGATATTGATGTCTACTACAGCCTCGTTTACATACCTTCCAAATGTACCCCAATCGTAAATTGCAGCGGTTTTGGCATTGGGCTTCTGATCGCGGATGAGGTCAAATATACTTGGAAACAAATTGTTTCTTACCGATACTACGGCTGGGAGTACATACTTGGTTTGTTCCCAACTGTTTTCGGTTATGCCATGCTGCTCTACATCGGCTCCCATAATCATGCTTCCCCAATTGGGACCAGAACTAGTAGGAAGGACTGCTCTTGTTGCAAAACTGGAAGCCCCATTTGCAACCATAGAATCCATCATAGGCGTATGGGCATTTGCAATCCCATCTGGACTCATGCCATCGATACCGATTACTACAATATGGGAAATTCCTTTTGGTTGCTTGTTGCCATCTTTGCTGTTGCAAGAGATCATAATCACAAGACCAAGGAATAAACTAAATCGTAGGTAAGATGCTAATTGTTTTGTTTTCATTTTCTTGTTTGTTGTTAGTGGTCTGCTGTCTGCTAGAGTTGAAAATTAATCAATTTCAACCGTTTTGCTTGCCATGTTTCCTTATGATGGAAGTGATTAGCGAAAGATAAACTATCGCTAATCACTTTATGTTTTGGTGGTTTTATCCACCTGCTTAAAACGAATACCATTTCTAGTTTAAAATCACCCCAATAAATAGCCCTTTTTTCCTTTCTATTTCAGAACAAAATCATTGAAGGGCATTTCAAAATAGAAATGGTATAATTTCCGAATTTATTCGGAACTATATTAATATCTGCTACCAGTTTCCCACCATCCTTTTGCGTTTAGATCGTCTCCACCAATGGTAGAAACTGCAGCATCGTAATTGGTTTTGTTCAACGATTTTTCTTCATCCGGATAAAGGTATCGTACTGGTACTCGATCGCCATTTACATTATCTGGTCCTGGCGTGATGGTTGGTAAACCAGTCCTTCTAAAATCAAACCAAGTTTCCATGCCTACCATGAAGTTGGCAAGACGTTTTTGTTCCATGATTTGGTTTAGAGTTCCGTCGTATCCTACAGCTGCTTGCTCCATATAGGTGTCGATATCTGCATCAGCTACCCCCCAATAGGACATGGTAGCACGAATACCGTTCTCATAATAGATGGCTGCACTTCCTGTAGAAATAAATCCTCTTTGGTGTGCTTCTGCCAAGATAAACTGTAGTTCCGAATATTTCATTAGCGGTGCTTCTACAGCAGTATTCGATTTCCAGAAATGATCTAGATCAAAACGAGAAACATCGTTATTGCTATCAAAAGTACGGGCATTGTCTTGGCTAAGTCCGTTTGGCATTGGGCCATAGTTGCCAGAATCTGGATGCACGTCGTACCAAAGCGGTAGTCTTGGATCGTTTAATGGATCCATAAAATTGAATACCGTATTGGTAAGACTATACTCATCGAACGAACCAATACGGGCAGTGCTCATATACCAAGAATCGATATTGGAATTTCCTTGATATGTAAGTACTGCGTTGTCTGCATTGGAGGTAAAAATGTCCCCTGCAGCTACAATAGCTTCCATTTGTGCCGCTACGTCGTTTTGTTTAGAAGTGCGCAACAGATAGCGCAGGCGCAAGGAGTTTGCCAACTTTTTCCAGTTGCTCGTATTGCCTTCATAGATAAGATCTCCACCACGCAATGGTTGGTTCTGATCTAAAAGCGAGACAGCAGTTTCTAGTTCTGCCAATATTCCCTGGTAAACGGTCTCCTGATCGTCATAAGCAGGAGTAAAGTTTTCTGTTGTCTTTCCTTTAAATGCTTCACTATACGGTATCGCATTGTACATATCGGTAAGATTGGCATAGATAAGCGATTTTGCGATTAAGCCCACAGCTTCGTATGAAGGGTTTTTGGTTCCTTCTGCACGGCTAAGTGCTATGATATCTTCCACCTCTGCCAGTATTCCGTAGAAGCCAGACCATGCTCCGCTAGTTCCCCATTGGTAAACATCTTGGTCTACAAAGTTGTTTTTGGCTGCAATTTGTGCGGTAATATTACCTTGGTTCCAGCCGATACGCACCAAAGCATTTGGCAAATCGGAAGTAACCGAAGCAAGCAAAAGATCTTGTCCTACTACCACTGGGGTGTTGGGATCGGTGTTTATTTCGTCGAAATCATCCGTACAGCTAAAGATGGTGATCGAAACAAGCAAAACTAATAATGATTTGAAAAGTTTCATTTCGTTATATTTTTTTGTCTATTTAAAATTACACTCCACGCAGATAATTAGTATTTTAATTATTCCTATGGATAAAGGTTTATATGGTTTATTGCCCATAGTGGGCTTTTATTCATATTAGAATTGTACATTTAAACTAAATCCAATACTTTTTGCACTTGGCGTAGCCATGTCTTCCAATCCTTGTACAATAGTATTTCCGGAGAAAGAGAAAGTTTCGGGATCTACATGGTCGTTTTCGGTCCACAAAGCCAAGTTTCTTCCTACTAGGGAGAAGCTAGCTGCTTGCAATGGTGTTTTGTCTATAATGCTACTTGGGAAGTTGTAGGTAAGTTTTAGCTCTCGCAATTTCACATAAGTAGCATCGTAAATTGGCACTGCCTCGTTTCCTCTACTATAGGTAGAAGAATAATAAGCAGATGCAGCTACATTTACATCGTTTGGCACATAGCCACCGTTGCCATCGGCACGTACACCATCTCCAACAATACCAGTTTCTCTACCTTCAGCAGTAAAATCTAACATACCTGTAGTACCACCAATAGCTACCGTACGAGAGTGTATCTCGCCACCTTGTCTCCAGTCGAATAATATGCCTAGGTTGAAGTTTTTGTAACGGAAACTGTTTTGGATACCCACCATAAAGTCTGGATTGTAGTTTCCTAGTTTTACCAATTCGCTACTACGTACTGGCAATCCGTTTTCGTATAGTATTTTACCATCTACCATTTCAAATCCGGTACCATACATGTCGCCTACGCGCTCGCCAATTTTGGCAAGAATCTGTACCCCATTGTTTTCTGCAATTTGGTAGGTTTTTAAGTCACCTATAAGTTCTTTTACCTCCCCTCTGTTTGCCGTGAAGTTGGTATGGATATTCCAACCAAAGTTCTCGGTTTGTATGGGCTTTAGGTTTAGGGTAAGTTCGATACCTTTGTTTTCTACTTCACCAGCATTGATAATACGGTTGCTCAAACCAGAGGTCTGCGATACTGGCAAACTAAGGATTTGGTTGCGCACATTGGATTGGTAAACTGCTACATCCAAACCAATACGGTTGTTGAAGAAGCGCAAATCTGCTCCCAATTCTATAGAGTTGGTTTTTTCGGGTTTTAGATCTGCATTTTTTAGTGTTGAAAAAGCAGCTACCCTTGGTACGCCATTAAAGGCTTCTCTAAAGGCATAAGTAGATACAATGTTGTACGGGTCGGTATCGTTTCCTACCTGTGCCCAACCAGCTCTAAGCTTTGCAAAAGAGATGGCTTTTGGCATGGTAAACATATCCGATAGGATGGCACTTACACCTACCGATGGATAGAAATAGGAGTTGTTTCCTTTTGGTAAAGTACTAGACCAGTCGTTTCTTCCTGTAATATCTAAGAACAAATAGTCTTTATAGGCAATATTGGCAAAGGCATACAAACTCTGTACTTCTCGTTTGTTGTTGTCTTGTGTTTTCGACAATGGCTCGTTGGCATTTTGGAAGTTGTATACATTTGGCACAGAAAGCGAGTTGGCACTTATACGCTTATATCTGCGCTCTACAGTACGCAAGTTTCCACCTACAGAAGCCCCTAGTGTAAGATCTTCGCTTAGGTTTTTATTGAACGCCAATAAGAAATCGGTGTTTTGTTCTTTAAAAAAGATGTCGTCTTCTCGGTACTGTCCTCTAGCAAATCTTTGTGTACTAAAGGCACGTTTGCCAGTGCGCAAATCGTTGAAGTAGTCGATACCACTACGGAGCATCAACGAAATGTTTTCGTTTAGGGTAATATCTGCACGTACATTTCCTATTAAACGGTGTTTGTCGAACGCATTGGTGTTCTCGTACATGGTAAAATAAGGGTTGTCGTGCCAGTTGTAGTTGTAGTTATACTGTTGAACCCCTTCCAAACCTGGTTGCCAATAATTGCGCAACGAATTCATGTCTATCTGTCGTCCAAACCATACCCACAAATACATGATGTTTTCTGTACCATAAGAGTTGTTTGGTCGGTTTTTAGAAAAACTATTGATATAGTTTAAAGAAGAAGATATTTTTAACCAGTCCTTTAGATTATAGCTACCACTTAGGCTGTACGATCTTCTGTTGTAATCGGTATTTGGTAAGATACCTTTGCTTTGCAAATCGGTTAATGAGATACGGAAGTTACCGTTTTCGTTGGCGCCGTTGAGCGATAGGTTGTTGGATACGGTTGTTCCTGTTTGGAAGAAGTCTTCGATATTATTGGGATTTGCAACCCATGGGGTAGCAGTAGCAGTATCGGTATAGGCACCGCTTGCATCTCTTGGTCTAAGGGCGGTATCACCTGCACGGTATCCGCTAGAAGTAGGGCTGTCGTGTTGTACAATTAGGCGTCCGTCTAATGCTGGTCCCCAACTCTCGTCTACACCATCGTTGGTACCTGTATTGATGTTTGATTCGAATCCACCGTTTCCAAATACAAAATCACCATTTTGTCCCTGCCCGTATTTGTCTTGCCATTGTGGCAAACGCAATACACTTTCGAATGTGGTGCTATTGGTAAACGAAATACCCAATCCGCGTGCGCGTTTTCCCGATTTGGTAGTAATAAGAATTACCCCGTTTGCTCCTCTAGAACCGTATAAGGCTGTTGCGTTTGGTCCTTTAAGTACCGACATAGATTCGATATCGTCGGGGTTGATGTCCTGAGCACCGTTTCCATAATCGGTCTCCATGTTTCCTTCCGATTTGTTGCTAGATACCCCATTACTAATTGGTATACCATCTACAATAAACAAGGGAGAGTTGTTTCCTGGAATTAAGGATCCTTCACCACGTATACTAATAACAGAAGTAGATCCGACGCCAGAATTTCCACCAGTTACTTGTACTCCAGAAAATTTACCAGACAGAGAGTTTACCACATTGGTCTCTTTTGCTTTGGCAAGTTCATCTCCAGATACCTCTTGTACCGAGTATCCTAGTTTCTTTGTTTCTCGCTTTATTCCCAATGCAGTAACCACAATTTCGTTTAATTGCTCTGCACTTTCCATTAATACTATGGTGCCAAGGTCCACCACTGTATTTGGTTTTACTACTACATCTACTGTTTTGGTAGAGAATCCTAAGTAGGAAAATTGAATTTTTACATTTCCTTGTTCGACTTTATCGATAATAAAGTCTCCATCAAATTTTGTCATGTCTCCTTTATTGGCGTCCACAACAACTACATTTACTCCAGATATCGGAAGATTGGATTGGTCTACAACAATTCCTTTCACCGTGCCGGTCTGCGCAAATGCAGTGCCGCAAAAAATAATACCAAGCAGGGTAAGTACTATTTTGAAGTTTGTTCTCATTAATAAAAAGTTTACTTTGGTTAAATTTATGAACCAAAAATACCCTCAAAGTTTACTAATGGTAAAAATATATGTATTAACAAAAAATTATAAAATCTAGAACCAATAACACATAAAAGAGATCAAAGCATAAGAGTTTTTTAATATAGAATCCTTGAAAACTAGGTTTTGATAACCTAATATTAACAATGCGGTTTTTGTTGTAAGAAATTGCATCTTCCGCTTTTTGGTCTTGTTTAAAGTTTGTGTTAGCTTAATATTAAGCGGCTATTGCACAGGATATAAACAATGCTCTATTTGGGTGTTTTTAATTCGCAAAACTTATTTTGTTATGCTAATTATGGGTAGGTTAAATAGTCTTTATTCCGTATCTTTGAAAGGAGAATTTGCACAAACAAGATGGGGTGCTCTAGCATCTGTTCTATGTTTGTTTACTAAACTAAAAACCACCCATGAAACAGCTACAGCAACTACGCCGATTAGATGAGTTTAAACGAATGGTACTAAACAAGTTTAATATTTACAACAGTTTATTTCTAAATCTTCCGTACACCCATGGCGAGGCCATTGGAAGCTTGTTGCCCGTAATGCTAAGGCAGTGCGAAAAGGGTTTGCGTGCTGGTAAGGAACCACAAGAGATACTGGAAATATTTTTTACACAGTTTGCCGAGTTAACCACAGAACAGGAGCAGATGGACTTTATGTTTAAAATTGTACAATATGTAGAACGACAAGTGGTTTTGTACGATAGTGTGGAAGATGCTGCCTACAGTAAGTTGTTGGAATACACCAATAGCTTGTCTATACACGACTATTTTGAGTTGGTAGACAAAAACAAAAACTGGGACAAGATAGCAGACAAGTTAAGTAGCTTTAGCGCACGTATCGTACTTACTGCACATCCGACACAGTTTTACAGTCCGGCTATATTGGACCTGATGTCTAAATTGCGCACCCAGGTAGATGCAAACGACCTAGACGCCATAGATTTGAGTCTGCAACAATTGGGACTTACCTCTTTAATTCAGTCCAAAAAACCAACACCCTACGAGGAGGCACAAAACATTATTCATATTCTACGACATACTTACTATGATGCTATAGGAGAGTTGTTTTCTTATGTTAAAAAAGAAATAGGGAGACAAGATTTTGACAATTACAATATTATAAAACTAGGATTTTGGCCTGGAGGCGATAGAGACGGAAATCCTTATGTAACGGCTGCGGTAACCAAACAGGTGGCAGATGCGCTGCGGATTAATATCATGAAATGTTATTATAACGAAATTAAATCGTTGCGTACCAACCTCACCTTTAAGGGGGTTCAGGAACCATTGAATAAAATTAGAGATTTGCTTTATAAGGCAATGTTCGATGCCAATTTTTGTGTAAAGCACCATACCCTTATTACGCATTTGCAGGAGATAAAAACCCAGCTCGATACGCATTATCATAGTTTGTATGCACAAGAGATACAGTGTCTTATACAGAAGGTACATATTTTTAAATCGCATTTTGCGTCTCTAGACATCCGTCAGGACCATAGTAAACATCTGCTTGCAGTAATCCATATACTTAGGCAACAAGGTATTATACAAGAAGACTTATCCGAATTGGATCAGGCTGCGCTAGTAGATTGTTTGTTGGAAAAAGACTTGCAACTAGATCCAGATAGCTTCGACGAACCCATAGTATCCGATACTTTGCGCAATATTAGACAGTTGGCAAACATACAAGAAACCAATGGGGAGGATGGTTGCCACCGTTATATCATTAGCAATTCGGAAGACATATATTCGGTATTGTTTGTGTTTGCCTTATTTCGTTGGAGTGGGTATAAGGTAGCAGATATTAGATTTGACATCGTGCCTTTGTTCGAAACCATGAAGGGAATGCAAAACTCTGGAGCTGTAATGCAGGCACTGTTTGATATTCCCATGTACAGGCAGCATGTGCAACGCAGGGGAGATACACATACCATTATGCTCGGGTTCTCCGATGGCACCAAGGATGGAGGTTACCTAAAAGCCAATTGGTCCATTCTAAAAACCAAAGAAGCGCTGAGTAAGGTCTGCAAAGAAAACCAAATTAAAGTATTGTTTTTCGATGGTAGAGGAGGACCACCAGCACGTGGCGGGGGAAAAACCCACCGTTTTTATGCAGCACAGACCAAAGATGTTGCCAACCATCAGATACAAATGACCGTGCAAGGGCAAACAATTACCAGTACCTATGGTACCAAAACGCAGTTTAAACACCATGCCGAGCAATTGCTTACAGCAGGACTTAGCAACAATATTTTTGGAAAGGAAAACACCATAGAGCCAGCACAGCGAGAACTTATAGAAACCCTATCCGAGGGTAGTTTTGCCAAGTACGAAGCCTTAAAGCAGCATCCGAGTTTTATTCCGTATCTCGAAAACAGGTCTACTTTAAAGTATTATACCAGAGCCAATATTGGTAGTAGACCAGGAAAGAGAGGAAACAACAAGCAATTAAACCTTAGCGACTTGCGTGCCATTTCTTTTGTGGGGTCTTGGAGCCAACTAAAACAAAATGTACCTGGGTATTTTGGACTTGGTACGGCTCTAAAGGCATGTAAAGATGCCGGAAAGTTAGATGCGGTAAAAAACCTATTTGAAGAAGTACCCTTTTTTAAAGCCTTAATGCTGAATAGTATGATGTCTTTGGCAAAAACCAATTTCGAACTCACGAGCTATATGCAAAACGATGCCGAATTTGGCGATTTTTGGCAAATACTGAAAGACGAGTACGATCTATCGAAAAGTATGTTGCTCGAAATTTCTGGGCAAGAACAGCTCATGCAAAACGAAACCATATCTAGAGAATCGGTAAAAATACGGGAGCAAATTGTATTGCCCTTGTTGGTTATACAGCAGTACGCCTTGTATCAGATAGCAAAAGGCTCGCCACATGCCGACTTGTATGCCAAGATTGTTACCCGCTCTTTGTATGGCAATATTAATGCCAGTAGGAATTCGGCATAATATAAAGAGTAGCGACTTTGAGGATGCACAGCCTTTAATAGGGTTTTTGTTGGGGTGATTTGAAACTAGAAATGGTATTATAATCATCCATAGTAATATGACCACTTTCTATGCTTAATCTATAGAGTTGCCCCCATAGATTTGTGCATTGCACAGTGTAGATTTGAAGCGTTATCTGTATAGATATGTGCATTGGGTAGTATAGATATATGGGCTTACTGGTATAGATGTCTGTATTGCACAGTATAGATACTTGCAGTTAGCTATAGAGATATGTGGATTTCACAATATAGATACTTGCAGTCCGCTGTATAGATATGTTGATTTCACAATATAAATACTTGCAGTCCGCTGTATAGATATGTCATTTCACAATATAGATACTTGCAATCAACTGTATAGAAATGTGCATTTACAATCGTGAATTTTTTATTTTTCTACGATTTTAACACCGATTATGTGCATAAAAGTAGGTTTTTACATACAAAATATAGGTTTTTGCAACAAAAGAATGCGATGTGTTGTTCTTTGGACTATTATTTTACCTCTTGATTATGATTAAATATTATTCAATGTGAGTTCGATATAAATTATCTTCACAGAAGCCTTATAAATAGTGAGATTTGGATTAAAAAGGCGCAGGTTAAACCACAATACCATTTCTAATTTGAGATACCCATAAAAGAAACAGAAGTTTTTTTGCGTAAAAGAAGCCTGTTGTTTCTTTTATGGGTATTAGAAAGCAGCTATTTATCGGGCTAATTTTAAATTAGAAATGGTATAGCTTAAACAGTTTGCGAGATAGTGTCTAATTATTTCAAAACCTTTCTATAAAACAATCGGTTTGGATTTAATACCCTGTCACTTGTTTTGCCGCTAACCACATCCAAATCGTAATAATAATTGCCATTCCCTGTCGTGTTTCCAGTACCAAAAATTATCATGTTATTGTTGGTAAAGTTATACGCATGTATATCGTGTAATATGCCAGGGTTTTGTGTTTTTGGTAATTGGTGAATAGAACGCAATTTAATGTCGTTGCCGTCCATATATATTTCTTGCAATTCTTTTTTGGCATTGGCTATATGTGTATTTTGGTTGGTGACAACATAGACTTTATTATGATATGTAAATGCGTGCGAATCTCTATTAATATCGTCCGTTGCAGTACCTTCATTTCTGGTGTTGGTGCTAATATCATATCGTACCATTTTTAGTTTATAATCGAATATTCCCCTAGAGTAGTTTAGCACCTCTCCAAAGCCTTTGGGGTACCTAGAGCGGTAGGTAAACCACAATACGTTGTTGTCGTCCAAAACAAAGCTATTGCTACGTTGGTCGAATTCTGCCAACTTACTAACATTTAAAGTGTTAAGATCTGTAACCTTGTTAAATTCGTTGGCAATGTCTGTGCAGTACAGTTGCCCCTTGTTGTCGGCAAAAAATTGTTTGTATTGCTTATCTAGTTTTTTTAAGGTTTGTGCATCCGTATCGATGATGTACGATTTGTTGTCTGGTTGATTTACTTCGTTTATATCCGATATGTTGGTATAATATATCTTGTTTCCAATGCGTGCATATCGGTGTGCATTTACGTTGGCCTTTTCTATGGTTAGTTCTTTTTTTATTGTAAGTTTTAGGTCTGTAAATAAAAGGGAACTTGCGCTTTGATCGTCTTTGTTTGAAAATATAAGATATCCCTTGTCATACGGTATAATATCCGTTATAGAAAACCCGTCAATTTTTCGTCCTTTATTAGCATTTTGAAATATTTTGGTACTGGTTGTTCCCGAAGCGTGTCTAAAGTCGAGCTCACGCAATTGCCCTTGTACCAACCTTAAAATAAATACGCCTTTTGGAAAAGGGTTTTCTGCACTTGGCTTTACCTCTGCTATAGTTACAGTTGTGGTATAGGTCTTTTTGGTATTGCCGTCTTGTGCCGTTACGGTAAATTTTTTGGGTTTACTATAATCAGCACTTATTTTTGGATCTGGATCTATAGTAGCATTTTCAGAAATGGTGGCTACCGCAGATAAACTGGAAGCGTTGGCACCATTGGGAAGTGTAATGGCTATATCGGTACCTGTGATTGTAGCCGTTATATTATTTATTTTAAAGTTTGTTATTTCGGCTTCATTGCTTAGTTCTTCCATATCATCGTCTTTTGAGCAAGAAATAGTAAGTGCAATAAACAATAGTAAAAATAAAGAAGAATGTAGGTTTAACCTTTTCATGTGCAGGGTATTTAGTGTTTTTAAGTATTTTTTTATATTTGTCTCCATGATTTTTTTGTTTTAAATATGTTCTGTTTTTGATATGAAACGATTTAGGTTTTAAATACCCTACCTCCTTTTTTTTAATAGTTTCACAAAAGCCTCTATTGGAACATGCTAGCGGTAAAATATTCCACATAAAAAAAATAATGGGAAACAAGAAGTAGGGAATTCTTGTGTATAACCGTTCTATAAATAAACAGTATAATAGTTTTCCCATATGAGTATTAAAAAATCTGTATGCGATACATTTAA
The DNA here is from genome assembly GCA_025800395.1 of Flavobacteriaceae bacterium. Taxonomy (GTDB): domain Bacteria; phylum Bacteroidota; class Bacteroidia; order Flavobacteriales; family Flavobacteriaceae; genus JAOXRU01. Next base: position 18,306 of record JAOXRU010000389.1, on the reverse strand, counting down.
CTTTAAAGCCATTTACGACACTCAAGCCGATAATTTATTTGGCTTTCTCCTTTATAAATGTGGAGATAAAGATTTGGCAAAGGATTTGGTACAAGAAGCATTTGTAAGACTATGGACCAACTGTTCCAAAGTGGTGTATGAAAAAGCAAAATCCTATTTGTTTACTGTGGGCAGCAATCTGTTTTTAGATGATTATGCACATAAAAAAGTAGTGTTGGAACACCAAAAACTAAAGACAAAATCTATAACACAGGAAACCCCGGAATATATATTGGAAGAACAGGAGTTTCTAAAGAAACTCAACACTGCCATTGCTGGTTTGCCTGTAAAACAACGAGAAGTTTTTTTGATGAACAGAATAGACAAAAAGACATACAAAGACATAGCGGAAGCATTAGATATCTCTGTTAAGGCAGTTGAAAAGCGAATGACTTTAGCCTTAAAAACATTAAGAACACAAATTAAAGGCATCTAAATATGGTACAGTTTGAGGAATCGGAAACCTTTTTGGCAAAGTGGCTTGCCAATAGTATTACGGAAAAGCAATTACAAGCATTTAAGGCAACGGAAGATTATAAGTTGTTTTCTAGAATCGCCAACGAATCCGAGTTGTTTTCGAGACCCCGGCTCGATAAAGACGAGGTTTATAGAAGCATATTGCAAGAAATTAAATCTAAAAAAAAGACAAAGCTTAGACCTTTATTTACTAAATGGACTATAGCTATGGTTGCCGCATCCGTAATTTTACTTATGGGTATCGTGTATTTGTTGCCAAAAAATACAACCACAACCTCTAATTTTGGAGAACAGTTGGCCATAACATTGCCAGATAATTCGGAGGTAATTCTAAACTCTAAATCTAAGCTATCTTATAACGAAAAAGAATGGAATAGCAACAGAACGCTTACCTTAGAAGGAGAGGCTTATTTTAAGGTGTCCAAAGGCAGCACATTTACAGTAGAAACAAGCGAAGGGCAAATAGCGGTTCTAGGCACACAATTTAGTGTGCTACAGGATGATGATTTCTTACTAGTTAGCTGTTTTGAAGGTAGGGTTAAAGTTCAATCCCATGGTAACTTGGTATTTTTAACAAAGGGCAAAACATATAAATATTTTAAAGGGAAGGTAATAGACGAAACGGAAATTATAGAGAGCAACCAACCCAGTTGGATAAGTGGCGAAAGTGTTTTTACAAGTATACCATTAAAGGTAGTTTTTAAAAGCCTAGAGAGGCAGTACAACATTACTATAGTGAATAACGGTATTGATGATACAAGACTGTTTACAGGTAGTTTTGTGCATTCCAATATTTCTCAGGCGTTGGAAGCTGTTTTATTACCAATGTCTATAGATTACACTTGGTCCAAGGACGAAAAAAAATTGATCTTGAAATCATTAAGTGAATGAACAGAGTAGTACTGGCACTTAGTTTGTGGTTTTGTTGTAACCTTATAATTGGTCAGAGTGAGCATGTTTCAAAACCCCTTAAAATGGTCTTGAAACAATTGGAAGCTACGCACCAAGTAAAATTCTCGTACGCTGATAATCTCATAAAAAATCGCAGCTTAGCTTTTAAACCTCCTTCCGATGCTATTTTAGATATTATACCCTATCTACAACGAAACACGGGATTGCAATTTAAATTGGTATCCAAAAACAGGTACGCTATTTTCTATCCTAAGGAAAAACAAAACATTTGCGGTTTTTTGTACGATAGTGGTACAAAAAGCAGTTTGGGGTATGCTAGTGTAACTACCTTAAATAGTAGGTATGGCACATCTACAGGAGTACATGGTTATTTTGAGCTAAACCAAGTATCGCCCAACGATACTTTACAAATGTCTATACTTGGGTATAAGACGATTAAAAAAGCAGTTTCTGATTTTCTGTTCCAAGATTGTCTGTCTATTTATTTAGAGGAAAAAGCAACCAATTTAAACGAGGTAATTGTGCGTAATTACCTCACCAACTCCATTTCAAAAATTATAGACGGAGCCATCGTTTTTAAGCAAAAAAGTCAGTCCCCAATACCAGGCTTAACAGAATCCGATGTGCTATTTACGGTACAGCAAATTCCGGGGATATTAAACGTAGACGAAACGGCTTCTGGGCTGCATGTTCGAGGTAGTACTCCAGACCAAAATCTGGTACTCTATAATGGAATAAAATTATATAATACGGCACATTTTTTTGGAGCCATCTCTGCTGTAAACCCAAGTACCGTAGATAAGATTACAGTATATAAATCGGCATCAAATGTAAGGTATGGCAACCACATAGCGGGGGTTGTAGATATAGAATCTGCCTCTAAGATATATAAAAAAACATCTGGCTCACTTGGTTCAAACCTTATGGGTATCGATGCCCATCTCAACCTTCCTATAGCATCCAAACTAAGTTTGTCTATTTCTGGGAGACACTCGCTCACCAATGTTTTTGATACCCCAACGATTAAGAACTTTTCAGACCGTGCATTTCAGTATACCATCATAGAGGACAACAATCAACGGGTGCAAACTGTAGATGGAGATATTGATACGGATTTTTATTTTTATGATTATAGCGCAAGACTAAATTACCAAGCTACCGATAAGGACTACTTTTCTTTAAGTTTGGTGGCAATGAACAATAATTTAAACCATGGGTTTTCTTCTACCGAATTAGAAGAAAAAACCCAAGATGATCTAGAATTGAAGAATACAGGGTATAGTTTTCAATGGCAAAGACAGTGGAGTCCCAAAACCAATCAGAAGGTTTATGGTAGTTTGTCCAATTATTCTCTACAAGTTAGTAATCAAAAATTTCTATTGGGAGCAGCCAGCAATTATGCTTCTATAGATAAGAAAAATACCGTGGAGAACATAGATATAGGTGTTCATGTTACCCATAAATTCAGCAAGAAATCTGCCGCTACATTGGGCTACCAGTATAGCCACTACAATGTCTTGGCCAATTTATCCCGTAGCAACAAATTTTTGTATAAACAAGAATTTTTTCTAGAAGATAACACAAACAATACCCATACGCTTTTTGCCGAATACCAACTAAAAAAGGATAACGACCATGCTGTAAATATTGGGGTGCGATCTAATTATTTTTCATTGTTAGATGCGTTTTCTTTTGAGCCCCGCCTCTTTGCACAAACAAAAGTATTGCCTAAGCTTTGGCTCAATAGTTCCTTTGAAATGAAGCAGCAAAATATTAGTAAAATTATAGAAACTTTTACTAAAGATTTTGGCTTAGAAAACGAGGTATGGGTGCTATCCAACAACGAGTATGTTCCTTTACTAAAAAGTAGGCAAGTAGCCATAGGCGCAATTTTTAAACACAATAGTTGGCTTATGGATGTGGATGTATTTCATCGCAAAACAGAAGGTTTAACCTCTATTACCAGCGGTTTCGAAACAAATAGAGGTTTTTTTGTTGGAGAAGGTACATCCATAGGTTTGGATCTCTTATTGCGAAAGAAGTGGAGAAACTATAATACCTGGATAAGCTACCATACAGGAAAAACGACTTTTACGTTCGATCAGTTTAATAACAACAAGAAGTTTAACGGTAATTACGACGTATCCCATGCACTGTATTGGTCCAACAATTTAAAGCACAAACAGTTTCATTTTTCACTTGCCTGGACGTATAGGGTAGGCGTGCCCTTTACATCTGCATTTATATCCGATCTGTTTTATATTGGCAGAGAATCTGCCAACGCCCAAAGATTGCCCAACTTTCATAGGTTAGACATTTCGAGCCGTTATAACTTTTTCATCCATAGGCAAAAAAATATAAGAGCCGAGGCTGGCATTTCGATCTTAAACCTCTACAACCAGAAGAATATTTTGCAACGCAACTACGATGTTACTGATTTTGATAACCCAGAAGGCGGCACATTATTACAAGAAGATATTAGGTCTATAGGTTTTACGCCCAACCTTAGTTTTAGAATACGATTTTAGTTTCGAGGGAAAAACAATAACTGGTATGACACTATAACGTTAGATGTCCTTTTTTCAAAGGGCAAAGAACATGAAAACGGAGATATTGAACGCAACTCACGTTAATGTAATATGTGGTGCTAAGGGGTGACACCAATAAGCTATGTGGTACTGTAGTGCTAGCGTGAGGGATAGTAGTGGTAGCTAGGTAGTCTGTGCCAAGTAGCTGCACTTGCTCGCGGAGGCGACCAAAGGAAGCCCACGCTGGGCTAGTAAAGCTTTGGCAAAGGCTACCTACTACAAACGAATAGCCCGACCCACTGTAGCCTAATACCATTTTTGGTATAGGCGAAAGTGGGGCACGCCCAAAAGACATTTAAGGGCATTTTTATACTAGAAATGGTGTGATACAGCAAGAAAGCATACCATAGTATTTGGTTGCGAACTACATATTGTATGCATCCGTTTTTATAGGGATGTAGTAGCGAAGTACAAAAAAAATATAAGCTATATAGAAAAACCTAACTCTTATTGCACTATACTTGTCGAAGAAAGCGTTTATAAAGAATATATTTTAGGTAATGCTTATAATATTTAAAGAATGATGCATTCTTTAGTACTTTTTTATAGGGTATTTTTAATTTTTCGAACCTACTAAGGTCGAAGTTGGCATTTTTTTTGTCAAGTTTGAGGAAGATAGAAATAGAATTTTATAAATTATAAATATGAAGAAATTAGCTATGCTTTGTTTGTTGGTAATGACCACCAACCTTACTTTGGGCCAAATTCACGATCCTGTGCAATGGGAAACCGCTACAAAGAAGATATCGGATACAGAATATGAGCTTATCACAACCGCAATTATAGACGGAGAATGGCATTTATACTCACAATCTGTGCCAGAAGATGGGCCAATTCCCACCACATTTACCTATGAGAGTAATTCTAATTACTTAAAGAAGGGGAACACCAAAGAAGAAAAAGGGAAAACAGTAGAGGATTCTATTTTTGGTATGCGCATCAAGTATTTTGGTAAAAAAGCCAAGTTTACTCAGCGCATCAAGTTGAAAACAAAAGAAGCTTTTAAGCTAAAGGCAGTTGTGGAGTTTATGGTTTGTAATGATTCCCAGTGCTTGCCACCAAAAGAAGTGGACTTGGAGTTTACGATAAATTAAAATCCCGACTAACAAAAGCAAATCATATAACAATGAAGAGAATAAAGATCCTAATTGCTTTTCTGCTAGTTGCTATTACAGGGCACTCTCAGGTATACGAGCCTTTACAATGGCAAGCCTCTGTAGAAAAGATATCCGAAACAGAGTATAAGCTTATAAGTACAGCAACTATAGAAGTAGGCTGGCATTTGTACGCTCAGGATGTGCCCGAAGATGGTCCTGTTGCCACTAGTTTTACCTATGACGATAATGGTGGAATGGTTCAAATTATTGGCAATACTACAGAAGAAGAGGGATATGTTGTAGACGATCCAGTTTTTAATATGAAAATTAAATATTTTGGAGATACAGCCAGTTTTACACAGAAAATTGAACTGAAAGAAAAAGTAGATCAAGTCATAGCTTTTGTGGAGTTTATGGTTTGTGACGATACCAAATGTTTGCCTCCCACGGAGGTAGAACTTACTTTTGATCTAAACCAAGATGCTGCTGATGCATCTAGTGCAAGCGCAGCTGAGGTATCTCAAGCTAAAGAAGCACATACCAAGGAAGAAGGTGGTACCTCCAAAAAATCGGATGATAACAAAAGTCTTTGGGCAATATTTATTATTGCATTTTTCTCTGGTTTTGCAGCCTTGCTCACCCCTTGTGTTTTTCCAATGATACCTATGACGGTAAGTTTCTTTACCAAACAGAGTAAAACAAAGGCAGCAGGTATTCGAAATGCAGTTGTTTATGGTCTTTCTATAATCATAATATATGTTTTGCTAGGAACATTGGTAAGTGCCATTTTTGGTGCAGATGCGCTAAATGCCTTATCTACCAATGTGTGGTTTAACCTCATTTTCTTCTTACTATTATTGGTGTTTGCAGCTTCCTTTTTGGGAGCATTCGAGCTCACCTTGCCGAGTTCTTGGAGTACCAAAGTAGATGCCCAAGCCGATAGAGGAGGATTTTTAGGGATCTTCTTTATGGCATTGGCATTGGCTATAGTGTCTTTTTCTTGTACAGGTCCAATAGTAGGCACCTTATTGGTAGAAGCGGCTTCTGGCGGAAATCAGGTTGGACCAATTATCGGAATGCTCGGGTTCTCTTTGGCCATTGCGCTACCATTTGCTTTATTTGCGGCTTTCCCAGGTTGGATGCATTCCCTGCCAAAATCTGGTGGCTGGTTAAATACCGTAAAAGTAGTTTTAGGTTTTCTAGAATTGGCTTTGGCGTTTAAGTTTTTGTCCAATGCCGATTTGGTATTGCAATTACATTGGTTAGAACGAGAAGTGTTTATAGCAATTTGGATTGCTATTTTTGCCGCATTGGCCTTATATTTATTCGGAAAAATACAATTGCCGCACGATAGCCCTATTACCCATATATCTGTTGGTAGGCTAAGTCTAGGTTTGTTGTCATTGGCCTTTGTAGTGTATATGTTGCCTGGTATGTGGGGAGCGCCTCTAAATCTAATTAGCGCATTTCCTCCGCCACAACACTATAGCGAATCCCCTTATGGTGTTGGATATACCAACAATAGTGGTGGAAATAGTGATCAAGAGATACCCGAAGGAGCCCATCTGATGGCACCGCATAATATTGTTGCTTTCAACGATTATGACAAAGGTCTGGCCTATGCCAAAAAAGTGGGGAAACCTGTAATGATCGATTTTACTGGACACGCTTGTGTGAATTGTAGAAAAATGGAACAAAATGTTTGGGTAAAACCTAAGGTTCTGAATATCCTGAAAAACGATGTGGTTTTGATCTCATTATACGTAGATGATAAACGAAAATTAGATAAGGATGAGGTAACCCCGTCTCAATTAAATCCGGGTAAGAAACTCAAATATATAGGACAAAAATGGAGCGAATTGCAAACCATAAAATATAAGACCAATTCGCAACCGTTCTATGTGCTTATGAATCATAATGAAGAAAACTTAATACCCCCAGTTGCTTATACACCAGATGTAGAAGAATACTATGCTTGGTTAAAGAAAGGCGTTGGAAGTTTTAAATAACGTGATTTCGATATAGACTATCTTCACAGAAGCCTTATAAATACGCAGGGTTTACAATAAAAAGGTGTTTTTACCTTTCATTTTTAAATTTGTTAAAGAAACCGTCTCCATATCCATTTGAGGCGGTTTTTTCGTTCGATGGCACCTATCATCAAAAAAATGTCATGATTTATACCATTTCTAGTTCAAAATCATCCCAATAAATAGCGCTTTTTTCCTTTCTCCATAACGGCGCTATGCGGAAAGCAATAAAACACTTGTTTTTATTGCACTTCCAACCCTCATAACGAAATTCTAATGCCTAATTCGGGATAAAAAGAAACCGTAGCGAAGGCTATGTTTGATTTTTCTTCTTTATATATAGCTGTATAAACATAAAATACCAGCTATCTTTTGCTTGAAAAAACAAATTTCATCGTTAAAATTTTCAACCTAACAAAGGTTATACTTCAAATTTTTGTCTCGAACTTTGTCTTTTTACTTTTAAAATCTACTATGGGTTCCCGCACGAATTCTTTCGTGTGGTGGTGTTTTATATTCATTTAGCTATAAAGAAAAATAGCATCTATTTCTTTTTGGGGCATTTTAAAATAGAAATGGTATTATAGGAATAGCGCTTCGAAGCCACGCCTAGTCTAAGAAAATCAAAAACCACTCTTGGGATGTACTTTTATATAAAAATTATTTGCTGTGTTTGCTCTACTAATTCCTTTCCAGATTCTAGAATTATTCTAATTTCAAATACGGATGTATCGGGTATATTGTCATATTTTACCAAATCCAATCGGAAGTGATCATGCCAATCGTCTCTGTTTTCAAATAATTTTCCAATTGTAATTTGTTCGGCATTATAGCCAGTTGTATAAAAGTTGTCTGTAATATCTGTTGTTTTTTGAGATTGTACGTCGGTAACTGTAATTACAATAGACTCGATAGGATCCACCGTCTTATATTCGTCTGGCGGACAATCGCAGGACATCGCATAAGCGGAGGCAAATCCAAATGAAGCCCATTGTACACTGGTAGCCTTATGGAGTGAGGCTATTTGATTGAGTTCAAATTCCACGCTAATGGTCAGCCCAAAAGCGTTTTTATAAACCGAATCCGTGATTTCCTCATTCTGAAATTTAGAAGTATCCCATGCTTTTATTTCTAATCCATTATAGATCCTTTCATATGTTCTAACCGGATCGCAATTGCAAGGGATACAGGATGTGGCATAGAACTGTAGGAAATATAATAAGAAAAGAGAAATGATTTTTTTATTCATATTTAAGACAGGTTTTGTACTACCAATATAGGTAAATTTAAGTTATAAGTATTTAAAGTGTATAGTATTTAGAGTTTACACCTGCCACCTACCCACAAGGAATGTTGGTGTTTTTTGAAAACCTAGTTACTATTAGCGATTTTATATCAATCATCTAAATGTCTCTCCATCTAATTCACCTCTCCAAGTATAGCGACCAAATTGTTCTGGATCAAAACCAAAATCTTTGTTTTTCATTAGGGGGCTATACAGTCTTTGCAGTTTCAAATCTCCGTATTTTGCGTGCAGGAAGTGGTAGCGTTTGCGTTGTTTTTCCATATACGCCTTGGCGCGAACTTGTACTCGTTTTTGTAATGTGGATTTGGTAGAACTGCAAATGGTACTGTCGGCAAGCAATGCTTGTTCCCAATCCAAAAAACGCTGCTGCATTTGTGCCATGCTGGATAGCTCCATGGCCAATTCCAAGCGTTTTTGGGGCGACAAATTCACCGTATCGGCAGTAGGCTGCAAAGCAGCTACCTTATAGCTGTAGTGCAATTTTTCGAGCTGCTTATCGACCCGATCGATAACACGTGGTTTGAGAGAAACACAATCATTTTGCATGGGTTGACAGGCTACCACAAACCATATCAATAGCATATATCGCTTCATCTTTATAAGTTTCCTTCTATTTACTTTCTTGAGACCTCCAAAAAACAATTTATTGTAGGTTATTATAGGTTGTAATGGAACGATCTGATAGTCCTTAAAGTTGTTGATAATGATCTAATAGATGTTGTAAAATTAGCATATTTGTCTGCCAATCGCAAGCCCTTTATTCGCTTTGGTAAAGACGCAAGCGTACTTCAAAAATACACTTTCATGGCTGTGGTAATGTACCACACGACCATCATATTCCTTTCCAATTGCAATAAATCGGTATAAAACATAGAAAAAGAGCTATATAAATAGCTGGTTGATCATCAGACTTATAAAACAGAATACTGGTAGACAATTCCCTTTCCTCATGCTATGGCAGGTAGGCTTTGACTGTGGTATTTGCATTAAAATGACTATATTGTAACAAAAAAATTGCAACCATCCATGGGCAAATACTCCTTATTTAGCCATTGGTGATATGGCAAACAAAATCCAATACTATGAAAATAATTTACATCCTCTTATTTCTACTTGGTCTGAGCGCACATTCGCAAAGTGTGAAAGGCATCGTTTATCATGAAGGCAAGCCACTATCGGAAGTAAATATCCTCATCAAAAAAAGCCAGAAAGGGACCCATACCAATGCTAAGGGAGAATTTGAATTGGGAGTAAAAAAGGGGGATGTCCTCATTTTTTCGCATATCAATATGCGAAGCAAAAAGATAAAGATCAAAAACTTCAAGACCATCGAAATAGAATTAAAAGCCAAGACCAATACCTTAGATGAGGTAGTGGTAAAAACCCGGAGGAAAGCCGATCCGAAGCGAAAGTATGTTCAAACCGGATTTGGACGTTTAGACAAAAGGCGATCTGGTTCCTCTATGTTTGCCCTCTATGCGGAAGATCTCAAAGGCCTACACGGACTTGGTATATCGCGTAGTTTGCAAGGCAAAGTTCCAGGGCTAACGGTAAATATGGAGACCGAAGACGTATACCTAAGGGCCAGTATCTCTGGTTTTGAAGCCCAACCTGCTATATGGGAAGTAGACGGGGTTATCTTTCGCCAACCTCCTACCTTTGTAGATGTATCTACAGTAGAGAGTATACATATCGTAAAAAGCGGTCCACTGATATCGCTTTACGGATCGGAAGCCGCTGGAGGTATCATTATCATTACGACCAAATTTGGGAGCGGTGGTTCTTCTGCCATCAAAAGGAGCTATCCCCAGTTGTACTCCTTACGCCCAAATAGGGTACAACTGCCCGAGACCAATGACGCGATTTCCAAAATGTTGCAGGCCCACAAATCCAATCCCGATTCCTTGCCTTTGCAAACCTTGCGTCTTGCAGCCCATGTCTACAACCACAAAAAACAAGCCAGAACTGCTCTCCGCATGCGTCAATGGATTTTATCTCAGGACACCACCAACATCCTTTATTATCGCGATGTGGCAGCATCTCTGTTGAAATTGGGCAAAAAAAAGGCAGCATGGAATATCTATCGAAGCCTGCTGAGTAAACCAGGTTTTGAGCAAACCGATGCCGCTTCCTACCGTGCTATTTTTCACGATATCGAATACCTTTATCACGCCCATGGTTTGAAGGACTTTCTGCAAAAAGAATTTAAAACCCAAAAACATCTCAACAATAGGGCATATGAAAACAAAACCCGATTGGTTCTAGAATGGACCGTAGCAGACGAGGCCTTGTCTATAGAAATAGTCAATCCCAACAATCAGTCTATAGTGCACCAATTGGGGAGTAGCATCACCAAAAGTCCAAAAATACAAGAAATCTATCTCAATGAAACTTTTAAAGGCGCTTGGGTGCTCAATTTGTCTTTGTTGGAAAATATAACCGAAGAAGGGTATTTGAAGATCAGTGTGTATCGCGATTGGATATCGCCAACATCCAAAGCGCCAAAAACCAAAGTCTACATCCTATCCGATCTCAATCAATCCAAATACAAACTCATGGAACTGTCTCTATAGAAGCTATCACATGGTTTTGGTAGAAAGGAAGCTTTGTAGCATCTATCACTGCTTGATGATTCTCTGCTATTGCTACTGGTGGCATATAGGTGTTTCTATATATCATGGTTGTTCCTATGTGTAACTAAGTTTTCGAACCGAGACAACAATGCTTGATGTCGTTTACTACAAAAAAAAAGGGCTACACTATTCTCTCGAATAATGCAGCCCACTACACAAATCAAAAATGATTTTTCTTACGGTAAGTTTACCGTGATAGGGTATTTTTGGGAAAAAGCCCAATTACCACTTTGGTCTTTTACGCGCAGTAAAATGTAATAGTCACCATTTCGCCATGCGTTTTCTCCTTCTATGGAGGCAGGCGTCATATTGTTGTCTTTCTCTGCACCCACTTTTATAGAAGCATTGAAAGTATACGCATCCGGATCTTTTCCAAAATCGTGCGTATGCAGCATTACGATTACTTTCTTGTTGCCTCCTTTTACATCCGCATCTGCAATATTGTCTTCGGTACGAACCAAGGCCACAAGCATGCCAGCAAGACTAATATTATCGGTGACTTTTCCAGCCAGACTAATGGTTTCTCCATCCGCAAAAGAAGCGTTGTTGGCAGGGGAGCTACTGATATCGATAGTGGGTTTTTCGCTATCGTCGATGGCTTTTACTTGAAGATCTTCGGCTTCCCATTCGGTTTGATTTCCTGCCATGTCGGTTACCACAAAATGAAAGTGATAGATCCCAGCGGTTGCATTGGCAGGAATATCTATATGTTTGTGGAAATTGGTATTGAGCAAACCATTGAAGTCTGTCCAAGTTTTTTCGAACTGCCATCCAGCAGCTTCATCCTCCATATGGATTTCGACCATAATGGTGCTAATCTTGTTTTCTGCTTCTACTTCGGCTTCGATGTGTAAATCCGAACCAATGTATCCGATTCGGTTATCCCCAAGTCCTAGTTCGAAGTCCGAAATTTCGGGTTTGCTTAGTGGATCATCATCCGAATCGCAAGAGATTACAAACAAACTACATACTGCTAAAAAAAGCACAAATACTTTTTGATTTTTGATGTTTACTGTTTTCATTTTTAAAATATTAAATTAAGCGTTTTTTTACTATTTGTTTTATTCTATTATTTTGAAATCCACCGAGGTGATCGATTGCCAACCTGTTTTGTCTGTTACCGAAAACTGGCAATGATAATCTCCTGTATCTGCATCGGCCGGAATAGTGATACGCTGTTGTATTTCATAGCTTTTGGCATCGGTAGTATTTATCTGAAAATTTTTGATAAACTGAAAGTCATTTACCGCTACTTTGTCTGCATGGAAGTTGCAATTCCCCTGCTGATCGTCGTGTGTATGGTGATCAAAATTGTGGTGAATATCGATACTATATGCTGCTAGGGCATCGTTGTCGGTAAGTTGTGCTCTAAAGGTGTAGCTGTCACCTCTTTTCACTTCTGCACATGCCTTGGGAAAACCATTGGCATACTGTATACTGACCGTAGGCTTTTGGGTGTCGGTAGTATCGTCTGAGCTGCTACAACTAGCTACAACCAATGCGCTGATGACTAGCATGTATTTAAAAATAATATTTTTTTTCATTGTGTTTGGTTTATGATTAAAAAGGTATGTTTAAGGATACGGAGTAGTTTCTTCCTGCTTCTGGCACATCGATAAGGCGATAAAAACTCGTATGGTTAAAATATTTGGTGTCTAGTGCATTATGCACTTTGAATCGCAATTGAGCAGGTTCTTTGGTGCCCAAGATTCTCAGTTGGGTTATCCAACTAAAGTCCAGCACTTGATAGCCTTCGGTGTTTTCTTCTGGGGGGACAATACGCTCTTGATTTGCTGCAATTTTCCAATCGACTTGTAGGCTGTTTTGTTTGAGGAAGCTCCAATCTCCCAATTGGTATTTTAGGGTATTCCACAAACTTAGAGGAGGTGAAAATGGCAAACCAAAGTTCTTTTTCGGTCCGGTAGTTTGCTTGGAATACACATATTCTATATTGCTTTCCAATTCTATTTTTTCCAAAGGTTGCCAGTGGATATGCAATTCGCCACCGTATCGCAGTACTTCTGCCTGGGTGTACTCGTATATTTGCAAGGTTTCGAAATAAAATGGCGTTGGATTTAGATAAATAAAATTGTCGAAATAATTGACAAAGGGAGAGAGCACAATTTCTAAATTGTTTTTCTGATAAGACAACTCTGCATCTAACTGATAAGCCGATTCTGCATCTAATGCATCGTTTCCTCTTTCGTAGCGATACATATGGTAGTTTACACCATCGGAAGATAGTTCGTTTGCCAAGGGAATTCGAAAGCTCTTCCCCAGATGGAGCTTTGCATGCCAAGTCTCCGAATCGAAATGCAAACCTACTGATCCGCTATAGCTATGAAAATCGATGCTTTGGTCTTTGGCGCGTCTTCTGTATATACGAGAGGTGGTGCCATCGTTATTTTCTATTTCGGATCGAAACCAATCGTCGTATCGCTCGGTAGCCACTAGGCCAAAATCGTACCGTAGTCCGGCTTGCAATCGCCATTTGGGCTTCCATTGATAACTATTAAATCCAAATATACCAGCAGTAAAACGCTGATAGGCTGGGATCAAAAATCCCCAACCTCCAATATGGTTTTGCTGGTATTCGGCATTGGCTCCCAAGACCAACTGGTGCTTGTCGAAACTAAAACTATCGGTAAGATTGAGCGTAAAGGTATTTTTATCAAAACGTCTTTCTTTGGTTTCTTCTGGTTTTGGCATAAATCCATGCGCGGCAGGTTCTGCATATTCTTCACGCAAATTGTTTTGAAAGCCCAAATCCAATTTGAAGTGGTGTTTCCCAGTCCAAAAATGCGAAGTGTTGCTGATTTTGAAATGATTGAGTTTGTGATAAGGCAAATCAATATCTCTGTTGTCGGCATCATAATCGATATTGCTAATGCGCACTTCAGCCCCATGAGCGTTGGCAAAGAAGCCATTTTTGCCATAGACATTGCTCACATAGGTTTCGCTTTTCCACCGATCGGCTATAAATCCAAAACGCGCGCTGATGTCTGCTTCTCTTCCTGCGGTATTTCTCAAATTGCCTTGATGTAGCTCAAACACATAATTATCATAACGGATGGTATTGGCTGGCACTTTATAATCGGCATAATCTTTATAGGTAATTCTTCCCCCATAAAACCATTTTCCTTTTCTCGAAGCCACACCAGCAGAGATACCCAACAGATCGTTATTGGTTTGTCCCAATAGCTGCACATTTCCCGAAAGCTTCTCTGTAGGCACTTTTGGCGGTTTGATGTCTACTACACCGGCTATGGCGTCTGAGCCATACAATAGGGATATAGGACCTTTTACAATTTCCACTTCTTCTATTCCAAACTGATCGATTTCCAACCCGTGGTCTACGCCCCATTGTTGTGCTTCGTGTTTGATTCCATTTTGCACCACTGCCACTCTATTGAATCCCAATCCGCGAATTACTGGTTTGGATTGGCCAGAGCCGATAGTGATACTGCTTACTCCTGCCACCTTATCTAAGGACTGCATCAGGCTATTGTCTTGGTTTTCCAGCAAGAATTCGGCAGAAACTTTCGTAGTAACTACCCCTACTTTTTCGACCATACGTTTTTTGGATTTGTGCGCCACCACTACTTCCGAAAGGGAAGTAACTTGCGGCACCAACTCTAGGCGTATACTATGATTGGCCTTTAGGGTAAATCTTTGTTGTTGTGTTTTGTATCCCAAAAGAATGACTTCAAGAGTGTAGGTCCCCTGAGGGACTGCTTCTAATTTAAAAAAACCTTTACCGTCGGAAGTTGTGTATAGTTTGTTGCTTAGCTTAATCACCACATCGATGAGTGGTTTTTGGTTTTCTTTGTCGTACACATAGCCGTCTACTACAAATTTTTGTTGGCCAAAAGCAGAAACTACACAAAACATACACAGGACAAGTCCAATGTGTAATTTTTTCATTATCAAAAAATAGATTGCGTGAATGCGTCGGTGGATTACTTCTTCTTCATCCCGACGCCAAAAAGTGTTTTGTGATTCCTATAGAAGGAAAGAAGGTGGCCCTCTGAGGGGCAAAGCGGTTCTCTGATCAAAAGCTCGGAGAAAAGAAAAGGAAGCGATTGCTTCTTTTTGAATAAGAACGAAATTCCCAATAAGTAGCTCCCTTTCTGTTTCAAAGTCAAAGGAAGTGAAACTAAAGTCGCAAATATCACAATCTAGATCCGCATCTTGAATGTTGTCATTGGCTAAGACCAATTCGGTTTGGTGATCACAATCAATGGTATGCACCATTTGAATAACTGACGGATACAAAAACACCATCAACAATCCGAAGGAAACGATTATACGTGATATGTTACTTTTGGTTTGGAACATGTTCTACATACAAAGGTATGAATTTAGATAGAAGTGTAGCCAATTTTAATGTTTTTTTAAGGGTTCTCTCGTCATCTGCATTGGATACACTGGTGCAGTATATCCCTTCGAAGCCACGCATAGTCTAAAAAATCAAAAACTACGGTGTTTGAGGTATATCGAATGGACAACATGTCTATCTCAAAATCACCCCAATAAATAGCCCTTTTTTCTTTATATAAGAAAAAAAATTTCTATTTCTTTTTAGGGCATTTCAAAATAGAAATGGTATAATTCAAGATTTTTTGGGACAAAGATTGCTGTTTATAAGGCTTTCTATAGATTCATTTTGTCTTTCCTTATACGTCGTTGTGATCTTTTCGAGCTATAAATAGCCCTTCAAAGCCTCGCCTAGCCTGAGAAAATCAAAATAAACTGTGTGCGTAAGTTATATCAAATTCAGGTTTAAAATAAATGAGTTCCTTCTCTTCCGTTTACTTGTACTTTTTTGCCGCTTTGCAGGCGCAGATCGTCTTGTTGGCTTTGGATGATAATCTCATCTGCTGCTTCGTGGGAATCCATTGCTTGTCTGGTATATGCTTCCTCTGCCAATTTCATTCGATTATCCGATTGTTCTTGGATGTCTCCTGTGGCGCGTACTTGTATATTGCCAGAAGCAGTGGTGTTTTTGTGCTTCCCTATTTGTTCTTGCATACTACCACCGGCGCGTATGTGGATGTCCTTCCCAGCTTGTATGTGGAGGTTTTCTCCTGCTATGAGATTCATGTTCTTTACGGCATTTATGGTAATGCTTTTGCTCTTGGTGTCGAACTCTAGGAGGTTGCTATTCTTATCTTTTATAGTTGATGATTTCTCTTTTTATCTAAAAGAGATAATGATTTCCTATGATTATTTCGGGAAATAAATTCTCTTTAAAGAATCTTTGGAAACAGAAAAATCTATTTCCTTAAAATCTTGGTAAGTCAGTTCACTCCAGTTCCAGAACATTTTTTTTCCATCGGCGTAGATATTTAAATTTCCATTATTTGAAACTAACTTAAAGGACATAGCTCTTTTACTAAGAAAAATACCATTATAATAAACATTATTTTTATCTTTAATGTAATCATTATCGAATATGATGGATTCTTTTGGGTTTAAATCCAGGCATTTTAAAGGGGGATATGAAGGTGGATTTTCTTGAAAAACATATATGTAATTATTATCCCTATAGAACTTATTTGCAGAAGTATCCATCCGTTCAAAAGAATCTTGTTCCAGAATTTTTGATATTAAAACCACTTCTTTTTGATATTCCAATTGGTTGATATATACATGTGGCAATTTTTGACATTTTGATTTTTCAGAATCCTCTAAGAGAGATTTGTTTTTTAATCGTAGATAAAGGATATCAAGACTATCTTTAAATAAATATTGGTTGGGGGTTTTTAAAGTATAAGCTATCATCATTAACACATTTAACCTCTTTGGAACTTTTTTCAACTACAATAGTTTTTGTGGCTCGCGTATTACAATTCTTAAAAATAAGTAAGACTATTGTAATACTAAGTAATTGTCTAATACACATAATTGCTTTCTTTGAATTTTATATAGTTATAATTTTAGCATTTTCTAGATTTCTCTGTGAGATTTCTCAATTTTACAATTTTCTATGATTATTTCGGAAAATAAATCCTTTTTAAAGAATCCTTGGAAACCGAAAAATTTGTTTCCTTGAAATCTTGGTAACCCATTTCACTCCAGTTCCAGAACATTTTTTTTCCATCGGCGTAGATCGCTTTTTTATCCCTGTTTGGTATATTGTCAAAAAATGGAGATCTACTACTCAAATATATACCAGCAAAGTATACGTTCTTACGGTCTTTTATATAGTTTATATCAAAAATTGTAGCATCATCCACGTCTAATTCTAATCGTTTTATTACAGGCCAAGTAGCAGGGAACTGTTGGTGTGCATAAATTGCATTTTTGTCGATATAAAAACGGTCACTACCTTCTATAAATTCAAAAGATTGTATATCTATAGTGTTGCCGACAGCTACAATAGTGTCCGAAATTCTAATTTTGTCAACGTATTTGTATTCAGTATCATCAGTGCCAATCTTTATTTGTGCCACTCGAATATAGATTAAAGTATCCTTACGATATAGAAGATTATGCTTTATTACATCCCATTTTTGAACCATTTCGCTTTCTTGACTTATAGCTCCTTCTCCAATTGAAGGCTGCGAACGATGGTTTGTTTTTCTCATACAGGAGAAAAGCAATACAAAACAAAAGATGAAACCTATGATTTTTGCAAATATTTTTTTCTTAAATACGCACATTGCCAACAGCACCAAAGCTGTGAAAATCAACATCCCTGCTATTGTAAAAAATAAGATTGTTTTCATATATTAATTTTTGGTTGGATCTATGTTCTCTAAATAGTCGGCCCATTACCACCATATTCTCACAGCATCACTGTGGGTTGTTTTTCCAAATAGTCTTTATCTTTCCAATATTGTTCTCGTTCTGCATGTTGTTCTGGTGTTGCTTCTCGGGTGGAGATTTGGCTTTTATACAAAGGCGGTGGGAAACCTTCGGCTTTGCGTCTTTCAAAATCGGCATCCCTATAAGGGTAAAATATACGATCTGGTGGCAAGGGGCGGTTTTTGTCCATATACCAAACACAGAAGGACCAGGCTTGGCGGTAGTCTTTGGAGAAGGAGCGCCAAAAGGGTTTATGAATAAAAACTGGCTTCTCTTTGGTGTAGTACAGCATCGGATTGGCGCCCTCCCTTATTTTGATATGCTTAAAGTCGTAAATATGCTCCTGCTGGGCGTTGTCGGTATAGGAAAAGGTGCCAGCTTGTCTGTCCAATATAAAAAGAGGCCCTCTTAACT
>JAOXRU010000373.1 GCA_025800395.1 Flavobacteriaceae bacterium | reverse complement strand
GGTTCGACACCCCGCATAAGAAAGGGTGCAAAGCGACGTATGTCACCGTAGTTACCCACAAAATTTAGCGCCGAAAGGAACTATCAGGCGTCCACAGAGCGTCGTTTAACAATTCGGCGCAAAACTTTGCTACTTGCGGTTCAATCCACAAAGTTCTCCTGAGAGTTATCCACAGAAATTGTCGTGGTAAAATAATCACCACTACATTTTCTATAAAATTCTGCGCGGATACATTCCCATTTGGCACGAAAAATATTGCTCAAAACAAGCTTCAAGCTGTCCACAAGCCTCAAACGCCCCCTGGAAACAATCCTTAAGCGAATAAATTCACCCCAAAACTACCCAGTTCTGTGAGAAAATAAACAATCCTTTTTCAACCAGGCCATTCAGACACAGAAATATACACAAGATCAATACACACTTAATATATTGATAAATAATATATAATTAATTTTATACTCACAAAATTCAGTAAAACATTAAACTAGTTATGCACAAACGAGATCGGCCTTTTCCACAATCCGAAATTTCGCATGCATTGCGAATATACAAAACAAGCAAACAACGACTTCCAAAAGCGCATCGAAAAACTATCTTTGGATGCAAATATTTTACCCACAATACTCAAAAGATGAATTCACACACTATCCCTGATTTATCCACAGAAAAATTATCACCAACCGCCATATGGATCACTCAGGCATTTACGTCGGCTATCCCCTCGGCAACTAAAGACACCTGTGGATAAAAATAGCATTAATACCTGAATTACACACAACAGAAAAACAAATACAAACAATTGATAAAAAACACAATTACCAAAAAATACACTGATTAATCAACAAATGTTATCCACATATATTCCGCACTACGATCCCAGTCTGAATACTTTTTACCCTATGGAGAAATCACTCCACAGAGCCGATATTAAAGTCATCCCCCAAAAATTATCCACAGTGATGCAGGATT
>JAOXRU010000370.1 GCA_025800395.1 Flavobacteriaceae bacterium | reverse complement strand
CGTGATGTTATGTGACCTAAGATATAATATAGGCTCACGATACTCGAAACCCTTCAATAGTATTTCCGAGCATTTCGAAATAGGCGACTTTTGGTATTGGTCACCCGATGATAGCACGCCGGACAATCCCACTGACGGGAGCGGCGATTTCCGAATTTAAAACGGCCGTAAATTTTACAACAAGGTACAACTGACTCAATCAAATGCTTGACATTAAGGGGGGTCAATCTTAACTACAGATCTAGAGCTGTTGCTAAGGGATTGCTAAGGACAATATTTTGTGGTATGCTGTTTTGAAACGTTTTCTACCACAAAATGATGAATTGTTTTAGGGAAGACACCTACTTTGAAAAATAGTCATTGCGCGCGCAAGACTAGTGCCAGTCCCAAACCGCGCGACAGATTTTAGAATTCCTAAAACTCTGAGGAAAGGAGGTATGCCTCCGATTTTTTAAATGAATCAGAAGAAACATAGCCTTCTTGATAATCTCACGTATGCAATTACTATTTACACAAAAAATAAGAAGGCTATTGAAGAAAGTCTGTAAATATGGGTGTTTATGACATCATAACTTTAACAATAATGCGAATTTCAAAAAAGTGATACGTCACATTATGCATATGTTTGTTCTATTACTGTTGATACTTATTTTATTATCCAAAACTATATGCCGTTTGAGTTTTAGGGTTTTTTCTGTTGTGATCACGTGGCTGGCCACATACCGGTATGGCCGTGATTCCAAAATGTGGAAGGACTTTTCAATAGAACAAATATCCACCAAGGGCTTAGCTGTGGGAGTTTTGGCTTTCAAAATATAATAG
>JAOXRU010000307.1 GCA_025800395.1 Flavobacteriaceae bacterium | reverse complement strand
GTTGAACTCTGGTTAGAAAAACACCAGAATAAAGTCGGCGATTGGTTTGCGGTTTTGGCTTGGTTTGACGCCATGCACAGTATGGCAAATTTTGCATTTAACCATCCGCAGTTTGTGTATCCAGAATTGGTAGATATAGGACGTATAAGTGCTACAGGATTGGGACATCCGCTTTTGGAGACTGCTACTTGTGTGCGAAATGATTTTGTCATAGAAGATTCGCAATTTTTTATTGTTACGGGTGCAAATATGGCTGGCAAAAGTACTTTCTTACGAGCTGTGGGACTGGCAATAGTTATGGCCAATTGTGGTTTGCCAGTTTGTGCTACACAAATGCAATACCATCCGATGAAGTTGATAAGTAGCATGCGTACCGAAGATTCGCTTACCAATAACGCTTCTTATTTTTTTGCCGAACTCAGTAGATTAAAGTATATTGTGGAGGCTATACAAAGCAATAAATACTTTATTATTTTAGATGAAATACTAAAAGGTACCAATAGTGTAGACAAGGCTATTGGGTCTGCCAAGTTTGTGGAAAAGCTTACTCGCTCTAAGAATACGGGCATAATAGCCACGCATGATTTGAGTTTGTGTGAATTGGAAGGGCAGTTTCCGCAGATAAAAAACTATTATTTCGATGCGGAAATAAAAGAAGAAGAGTTGTATTTCGATTATCAATTAAAGCAAGGGGTTTGTGAGAATATGAATGCGTCTTTTTTGTTACAGAAAATGGGAATTGTTTAGCAGCGCGAAAGAATACCATTTCTAGTTTAAAATGTCTTTAAAATAAAAAGAGTCTTTTTCTTTATACAAAACAGAAAAATTAAGCATAGTTATAGCTACGGTTTCTTTTATTCTGAATGAGAAAGGAACAACGGGCTAATTATTGGGGTTATTTTAAGAATCGAGATGGTATAAGATAGTAATATAGCCGCGCCAAGGATAGTAACGGCATCCTTTTTAAGGGGTCGCAAGAGGTGCTGCCTTTTTGGTGTTGGTTTTTTTGCGATACCTGAAAAAGATATAGTGGATAGCCTGGTGCCCAGTTTTTCACTGGGCAGGCGCCCAAAAGAAAAATATTATTTCAAGCTGTTTTCT
>JAOXRU010000301.1 GCA_025800395.1 Flavobacteriaceae bacterium | reverse complement strand
AGGAGACCAGGAATAGGTATATGCGCCAGTACCCCCAGAAGGATTTACCGTAGCAGATCCTGTACCAGTACAGTTAATATCTACTTTACTAGTGGTAGCCGTTATGGCATTGGGACGTACTACTGTAAAACTAGATGTAGTAACTTTGCTGGAACTATCTGTTACCGTTACGGTATAGGTCCCAGGAGCCAAGTTAGAAGCCGTTGCGGAACTACTCACATTGGGACTCCAAGAATATGTATATGGTGCATCCCCTCCGGTAACACTCACCGAAAGGGCTGCATTGTTTAAATTATTACAAGCAATAAGCGCAGCAGTTTGCGTAATTTCTGCATAGTACAAACTGGTGATAACTATTCTACCGTTTCCTGAGCGAACACCAGTTGATGTAGCGGGGTTTTGTAGGGTTCCATAATAAGAAGAACCGCCACCACCACCACCGTGACAGTTAACGCCTCCTCCGTAATAGCCACCACCACCACCACCGGCAGCTGTATTGCTCTGATGGTTGGAATAGTAAGTACCTCCGAGACCTAAAGAACCTGGAGCGGAACTATTAGCATGTGAATTATAATCTGTATTGTATATTTCTGCATTACCTCCACTAGATTGGGTACCAAATCCACCAGAAAGCACATTTGATTGCGCAATTCGACGGATTCCTGTACTCCTGTTAGACGCACCCTCTCCATTTAAACCACCACCGTTTCCGGTTACAGTTAAATGCTTACCACCACCACCACCACCGGCAGCGACAATAATTCTTGCATTATAGGATGCATTGGTTCTCGCATACCTATAAAAACCATCGAGAACACATTCCCCCCCAACAGTTGAAATATCGGAAGCACCACCTCCAGATGCAGCGAAATTATTATATCTACGGATTCCACCACCACCATTGTATCCTCCATTAACTGTGGTAAAACCAGATTGCGTAGTTGCGCTTCCCTGTCCTCCAACATATATGTATAGTACCGTTCCGGCTGATAAATTTAGTTCTCCTTTTGCATAGCCACCTAAACCTCCTTGGTCCGCAGGACTATTTCCACCTTGGGCACCCCATGCTTCTAGTCGGTACTTGCCATTGGCAGGAACTGTAAATGTTTGCACACTACCTGTATAATCGAAGTTATATACATCCTGTGCAAGTACTGCTAAAGGAAAGAAAAGCGCTAGAGCGAGACTAAAGTGCCACTTAACGAAATGGTCTTTGGAGCCTTTTCTATAGTGCTCCTTTTGGTTTTTGTGGGTTCCAAATGTTGTAAACCACAATTTAGGTTTTGGTTTGGGCTGTTTCATTACTTCTTTTTTTTGGTAATTATTCAGGGGGAAAGCAAAAGAGTGGTTTATTTAAAAACAAGCACAAGTAGTTCTTGGGTACAACCAATAGGTATGTCAATAATGAAGTATAGAATGCTAATGAATTTAGGATAAACCAGAGAAAATTTTATTTACCCAGGAATAATTCAGTTTAGAATAAAATTTAAAAAGATAAAAGTTAATGTTTAGTAATTGAATATAATGTAGCCTCTTGAATAAGGCCAGATAAGGTTGATGTTTTTTTGTGAAGTAATACCAGTTATTGTTTAAAATGGTATAAATTGCCCTTACTATTGGGCAAAACTATGCCCAATAGTATAGGCTGCTAACTCAACTAGTATTTAAATAAGATGTTGTAAAATGT
>JAOXRU010000263.1 GCA_025800395.1 Flavobacteriaceae bacterium | reverse complement strand
AGGATTTAGATAACAATACCCATAAACCGAAGTATTCCTAGGATTGAAATACCCGCCATTGTGCTGCCCATCGATATAATGTTCGGTTTCTTGTACTGGGTTGTAGAGTGCGATTGGGTCTATGGAAAGCCACTGGCTTATATCCAGCCTCTAAAAGAACGTGACCACAAGTTAAGAAATTTCCCTCAAAACACTAATACTTAGCATAGCTAAAAATACTGCTCACTATGATAGGTCTTTGGACCGACTGGTTGGTAGATTTCCGGTCAATGGTCTTTTGGTTCTTTTAGGGCAAAAATAGAAGGGTAGTGCAAAAAATCTATTTTTACTCACTAGCTTTCTTGATGTAAAAGCCCTACCGAAATAAGGCTTTAAATTTTAATAGATATTTAAATCTAATTCAGAGTCAATTTTTATTTCTAAAAATTCAACAGCAACTATTTCTTTTTTATCTGGTTTTGGCCTGATTTTAATATCAAAGACTTGTCCCATTGCCATGTGGATTTCACTTGTATACTTTACTTCACCTATTTTGTATTTCACGTATGCCAATCGAAACTCCTCTGTTCTACTAAACAATATCTCTTTTGGTATAATACCAAATTGATCAGGATACAATTCTGTAACAATGTCATTTTTATATTCTACCCTCTTTATTAGAGTCAAATACTTTAGTTGCTCCTTTACCAATAAAGATTGACGTTCTGGCAACTGAGAAATCAAATATTCAAAAACAGCTTTTTCCAGATAAGTTAATTCCCTTTTTCGAGGGTCTTTTATTTTCTTCTTCCAAAACATATCTACCTTTTAAAACATATTAAAATTTAAATCACCCCCTGGTCCAAGTCGAAGTTTAATTTCACGAGGTAAGAACCTATATCTAAACGGGTCATGACCCGCATGTCTTAACGTATTTGTTTTAATCACATTAAATCTATTGTTCACCATCCAGTTCGGTAAATTATATTTCCTTTGGGCTGCTTGTGTAATCCATCTATGGGAATACTCTACTCTAACAGGAAATTTGGTCCCATAAAATCTATGAAGCGTATACAATGAAATCTCTCCGACTAAACCACCGCCACCTTTTGCTGCTTTATATTGAGAAAATGTTTTGCCTCCTTTGAGGAAATTACTAGCCTTAGCAGCACCTCCCCTTATATTCTTGGTCAGGCTGGTTACTACTTTTGGCTTTTTAGCTGCCACACTGGCAATCTTCGCAGACTGCTTCGCCAAAGTTTTTAAACCGCCGTATATAAGCCCTGCCTCTCCAATAGCTTATATCCAGCCTCTAAAAGAACGTAGTACTAAATTAAGAAATTTCCCT
>JAOXRU010000249.1 GCA_025800395.1 Flavobacteriaceae bacterium | reverse complement strand
GAATCGTATTTGCCATATTGGTAGGTATTGTAATTATAGGAGGTATAAAAAGAATTGCCAAAGTAACCGAAAGAGTGGTTCCCTTCATGGCAGTATTATACGTATTAGCCGCCTTGTTTATTATTATTTCTAATTGGCAATTTGTAGATGATGCTTTTGAGTTAATTGTTACAGAAGCATTTACCCCTAAGGCTACTATTGCAGGTGGTTTTATAGGTGTAATGATTCAAGGTTTTCGAAGAGCTGCTTTTTCTAATGAAGCCGGTGCAGGATCTGCAGCCATAGCACATGCGGCAGTACACACCAAATATCCTGCCTCTGAAGGTTTGGTTGGACTTTTAGAGCCCTTTATAGACACCGTAGTGATTTGCACCATGACCGCTATTATTATCATCATGTTTAATATGAACGGGGTATTTGATTATGGTGATGTAGTAAACGGACAAGCATTGTTGCAAGATGGCAGCAGACTAGGCGGTGTTAATCTTACTTCCTTGGCTTTTGATACGGCCATTCCTGGCGCCTCTTATGTGCTAGTTATTGCCGTGTGTTTATTTGCATTTTCTACTATATTGTCTTGGTCTTATTACGGACTTCAGGCCTGGAAATATTTATTTGGAAGAGGTAAATTAATAGATTTAAGCTATAAAATTCTTTTCTTAATCTTTACCGTTTTAGGAGCAGCCATTACTTTAGATGCTGTTATTAAATTCTCCGATGCCATGATTTTAGCTTTGGTATTTCCCAATATGATAGGACTTTTATTCTTGTTTCCGATAGTTAAAAAAGAAATGAAGAGATACCTAAAAGCGATAAAAAACCAAAACCCTATAAACTTCTAAAAAAGAAGCCATTAAAAAAGCCGTCCTCAAACAAGGACGGCTTTTCTCTCTCCACTAAACTAGGCTAAACTAAAACCTAAATTGTATAAAAAACTCGTTTGTATTCTTGGCTTCTGCCAATGCATCTCTAGTACTAGTTTCGTACACATAGCCTACAATAAGTCGTTTATTTATAAAAAAGTTAAACATACCAGCAACAGCCTCATCGGTTCTATAAGTGGCTCCCAACTCGAAACGAGAGAACAGCTCCAAATAGGTATTGATGTCTAATGAGGTTGGTGCTCCTTTTACCATACGCGCCAACAAATTGGGCTTTAGGATCAATGATCTTTGTGGGTTTAATGCAAATTCATGACCTGCCGCTAGGTACAAATGTGGTTGACTTACAGCCAACATCGCTGTGCCATCTTCCGTGCTTGCTTCATCGTTTTTGAACATTCTTGGTACCGAAGCTGCAACATACAATTCCTTGTACTGCACCAAAAGTCCAGCGCCTATATTTGGTCGAAACTCCGATAAATCGTTTAACTCCGGATCTGTCATGATATTATAGGTCTCCAATCCCGCGGTGTTGAGGCGGTAAAAATTACCGCCTGCTTTTACACCAAAGTACATATCTACTACTTCATTGAGCTTTAGCTTATACGAAACATCTATGGCCGTATAGGTCTGTTTTTCTGCAAAGTTTTTCTGGTTATTTATAGAGACTCCAAATCCCACATTGGAACCCAAATACGTGCCAAAACTTGCTATTTGCGAACTAGGTGCTTCCTGTATACCAGTCCATTGTCTTCGAAATGTTGCAGCTATATTGCTACTGCCATCTATACCTACCGCTGCAGGATTCATTATATTTAAATGCGGTTTAAAGTTGGTGATGATGGTTTCTTGTTGCCCATAACTCATTCCTGCTATGCATAAGGCAGCTATATATAAATGTTTTAAAGATTTCATCTTTTTTAATTTCATGGGGTTTATGATTAATTTCCTCGTAAATACAACCAACCATCTTTGTCTATGGTGCCGTCGCCTTCTAGGTCGATGGTGTAATAGTACGCACCCGAATCTGGCAATTTGCTACTAAAGTCTTTGTAGGTACCATCCCAGTCGTTTTGATAGCCTTTGGCAAAAAACACTTCTCTACCATAACTATTAAATACACGAACTATACTTGATGGGTATTTTAAAATACCTCCAAT
The DNA here is from genome assembly GCA_025800395.1 of Flavobacteriaceae bacterium. GTDB lineage: Bacteria > Bacteroidota > Bacteroidia > Flavobacteriales > Flavobacteriaceae > JAOXRU01. Next base: position 67 of record JAOXRU010000249.1, on the reverse strand, counting down.
ACTCCAGCTATCGTTAATTCCGTCTCCGTTTGGCGTAAAGGCTTGAGAAACCTGTATACCAGAGATA
>JAOXRU010000023.1 GCA_025800395.1 Flavobacteriaceae bacterium | reverse complement strand
TCTTTTCGAAGTGTGTATACCTGTCATCGACATGGAGGGGTGTGTGTGTGTGTGTGTCAATTGGTTTACTTATATATATGTATATATTGAGAGCTAGCTACAACACCAACCATGATCTTATAAATATATATATATATATATATATATTGAGCAAACTTATGTATATTATGATATCATTTAAAAAAACGATGAAGAAAAAAACATATATTATATATCACCCAGCTACTGTGATGGCCCAGGCTTTGTGGTTGCTTCACATAGGTAACACAGATTACAGCAGGTGTAATAACGCTTGAAGTCCCATAGTTCTACGTGCCATTTCCAATCACCACGGAACTCACACGTTGCAAACCGGTTCTGATTGGCAAAAACACGTCCTCCCTTTCTGCGCCGGTCTGCATCTAGCGCCCCGCCATCAGGTCCAGACATTGGATGCTTGCCTATATATGCAGCCTTGGTCACTGCATTCCATCCATCGTGGGGGATCCTAGCATAGTGGTGTGTCTAGTGATGTTTTATTAGGTTGTATATATATATACATATTATCAAAAACACAAATGCAGTCTGTTGGGTAAACAATTATAATATTGATAAACAAGTCAAGGGACATTGAGGCTCCAAGCAATTACTCGCAATACTGGATCCAATGTGACTGCACCAAGAGACAGTTCATGACGCAAGGTGAAGAAGACAAAGCGGGATAGATCCAAACCTTAGCTCCGTTGTTGGCAGCTGACCAATATCTGAAAAGATTTCCAGGTATTAAGTCTAGAGTTGGCAATTTAAATAATGAGTTTATATATATATATGATATTAATATACTTCCCAAAACACACAATAATATATATTATATATTATATAAATATTTTACAAATTAAACACATGCACTAAAAAAAACAACTTAGCAGTCATAAATACAAGAAACTGTAGACTTGCTGCACTAAGAATGACAACATAATCACAATGATTTTGTTGCCTGCAAGTGTGAACTTAGCGTCGTCCCCACTAATGCCGACCGGATGATGAACCTTTTCTTCAGTCGCAGGGTGTGAAGCTTGTGCATGATTTTCCCAATGGGTCCAGAAGCTGCGAACATCATCTCGATTCCAGCAGATATGATCGTTGTCCTTAGTTGAAACATATAGTAATTATCAGGCTTCAGAGTAAATATACAAAAAAAATAGAATATATATAGAATATTATATTTAATATTAATATAATATATATAATAGCTGTACTAGCTAATATATATAATCAACAAAACATCGGTTATAAAACATATACAAGCTTAAGTAATATAAGGAATACACCACAAAAGTAGGACATTAACAGGTTACAATTATCAGTGATGAACCAATCAATCTATATATATATTATAAGTTAAAAGTAGGGGACGACCAATTTATAGCCAAAACACGATGAGATAGTTCATCAGCTCATGGGGTAATACCATCGGCACCCTCATGGAACAAATGTCGTTCTTGTCACCCTCCAAATCTCTTACTGGCACCTGCACGAAGTAAAAGGCCTCAATTTAGACGGCAATTCTCATTAATATAATATATATAATATAATATAATATAATATAATATAATATAATATAATATATATACAAATATATATATATACTATTTCAAATATATATATATTATTATTGTTTGAACATAGAAAGTACATGTAAAGTTAGAACACAGCGGTCACCTGCAGGCATTACAATGAGGTGCTTCGAGATCATTCGGCTATTTGTGGAGATGAGATGACTTGAAAACCCCGGAATGGTTCTACTCAACCAACTTGGACCCTTACCAATCCGTGACCGATTCTGTGACGGATTCTGAACGGAAACAATTTCAGATGCAAACCAGAGCCAAGTACATATTTTCCGTGGATACTACTGCATGGGCTGCACATGTCGCGGCATAGTGAGAAGCCAAGCAACAAGTGGGAGGCCTAATGCCGAGACCAAGTCCCTCTCGCAGTTCTGTGCATGCTTGCCAGATGTGCCAATGCGAGCAATCTTCTTCGTGAGCTCCGAACACCCTGAAAATCAAAAAACCTCTAATTAGTGGATCCTCTAATTAGAGGTTAATTTTTAAGGGTTAAACCCTTAATTAGAGGTTTTTATTTTTAAAAAAAAACCTTTAATTAAAGGTTTTTTTTAAAGGTTTTTTTTTCCTTAAAATTGCTCAAAAGAACATGTTGAAATCATGTTGAATTCATGTTAAAAACATGTTGCAAACATTTGGATTGTTTCAGGAGCTGAATCTTGTGGATAGCCTCCTGTTGTTTGTCTGGTGGATGACTGGGCAAGGAAAATGTTGACAATGTTGGGCAAGGAAATGTTTTGTCAGGAGATTGTTTATCTCTAGCATTGCCACAAATTGGGTGAAACCTGTCCTTTAATGCTTGTGTTTTGATTAGCCAGCTGGCAGGTATGATTTTCGCAGACCCCAGTTGTATCCAAGCTCCTTGTTTTTATCTTCTTGCAGCTTTTCTGCCTGACATTTTGTTATTCCTCATTCGTTTTGCAGTGAAACGTACCTTCCATCCTCACTTTGGTCTTGACAGAGAGAACTTGTGTACCATTGGTCATTCCAATTTTTTTCTTGAAGCTGAAAATGACTCCGACGTGATTTTGTTTGTTGTTTTTTTGGCTCCAAGTGATCCAGTGTTTTTCACAAGTGTTTCTTTCTCGTCCTTGTGTTCGCTCAGTATGCCAGCAGTGGTGCAACCGGCAGACCGAGATACTTTTTTGGAATATTACCAAGATCCCAACTCGAAGAGGGAGTATATGAAAGTCTGGCGTCGTGAACTGACTTGGCAAAGTTCTGATACCAAACCTCCCCATGATGATTTCGTCCACCTCGAGTGGTTTGAGCATGCCAACGGAACTTGGACCTTTGATCTTTGGCGTCTTAACAGCCGTCGACTTCTGTTGACAGGCCTTGAGACAGCCCGGCTGCTTAGTACAGAGACGGCTCGAGGCCGAACCCATGACAGGTCTAGGTCTCGGGACCGTGGAGACTTAGAGATTGACCAGCTGCAGTCTTTGCTTTCTAAGCAAGACCTGAGGGAATAATTTTTTTAAAGAAATCAGATGTATTTCTTTCAAACTTCTTTTGTTGTTCCAGCAGCTTCCGTTGTTTCTGTGGTGACAGCGGCTGTGGCTGCTGGGGCTGCTGCTGAATACAGAAGTAATACAAAGTGGTCAAAGTAGAACGTGGCTGAGCAAAAAGACAAGTAGTCGAGATCATAGGTCGCAATCGTTTGACTAGGGATGCAGTCAGAAGTATAGCCACACAAGAGCCAGAGACAGACTTTTGGCTGGTGAAATAGAAGCACATGTGGTCCAATGGGCCAAAGAACAATCCAAGCAATGACTTTGCCCATGTTGCCTTGAAATTTTTGAGAAATCCTGGCTGGTCAAGCCTTTTTTTCTGGTGGAGAACACTCAAAACCTTTTTTTTTGTGGGGGGGAAGACTTAGAACAGTAAGTGTTTCTGGAGTGTTTTTGCTCCAGTATTGTTTCTGGAGTGTTTTTGCTCCAGTATTGTTTCTGGAGTGTTTTTGCTCCTGTTTTTTTTCCTGCATGTCGGCATGTGCCTCCGGTTGTTTCACTTGACTCTTTGTGTGTGCCGCAGCCGTTTCGTAACTTTCCTGCTCAAAACTGTCCGACCACGTCGTTCTCTTTTTTGGTATGGCAGCAGCAGTTGCAGGTGGTGGTGCTGGTGGAGGCGATCCACCTCAGTACCCGTGGAGGTCTCAGTCGACCATGGACAATTTGCCTCCACCTCCTAGTGGCAAAGATGATGATGAGGAGGAACCTGATTCCGAAGTGGATTTGAGTACCTTTGCAAGGCGTCTTTGCAAGAAATGTGGAAAGCATGAATACCTCCGTAAGGGAGGGTGTGCAAACCCAGCTTGCGTATCTTGGTATAATA
>JAOXRU010000243.1 GCA_025800395.1 Flavobacteriaceae bacterium | reverse complement strand
ATTGACCACCCTCGAAGCGACGCGTTGGCCACAACCTAAAAAAACAAAAAAATGAGCACACGTTTACTCACTAAACCCTATTTAGACCGGGCTTTTTGTGGTCTTGTACGACCGGGGGGAGGCGGATTCCACCCCCCTCCGTAACTCTGAGAATATAAAAGCTCTGACAACGAGACTTGGAGGGTAGATAGTATGTCTGAAAATGTCTCCTTTGTCGTCCACATCATGGGGTTATGACGTCACATGACGTCATAATTGCGTAATAATTTCTGAATGGCGGCCATCTTGGTCCGCCATCTGGGATTTCTGGATTTGCCCAAATCCTCAAAAAACCGTCCAAAATCGGTTCCAAAGTAATTAAAACCAATAAAAACCCCATAAAATGATCTAAACACTTCAAAATGTTACAAGAAAGCTTTGTTTTAATTTTTTTTAATGAGAGAAATTGAAATTTTGAAAAACATGCCTTTCAAAATATGGTTGCCATGGAAACGTGAAGTCACGCGGATAGTGACATATCATATCAAATCGTTGCCAGATAATTTTTTGGAAAAAGTCGCCAACTTTGGTGGCGTTTGCTTCAATATTAAAAAAGTTATTAACGCCCAAATTCGCCGCGGGCAGAGTCCCTCCTATCCCCCACAGCCCGGTCTAAATAGAGTTAAAAGGAGACTATTGGAGTGCATGAGGACCATTGGTATCCACCCTTCTCTCAAGCTTACCAAAACGGATTGAATAAAGAATGTCACTTTCCCCGACCTTGA
>JAOXRU010000239.1 GCA_025800395.1 Flavobacteriaceae bacterium | reverse complement strand
CACACAGTTTATTTTGATTTTCTTAGGCTAGGCGTGGCTTTGAAGGGCTATTTATAGCTCGAAAAGATCACAACGACGTATAAGGAAAGACAAAATGAATCTATAGAAAGCCTTATAAACAGCAATCTTTGTCCCAAAAAGACTTGAATTAAGGGTTTAACCTGCGCCTTTTTAATCCAAATCTCACTATTTATAAGGCTTCTGTGAAGATAATTTATATCGAACTCACGTTATTTAGCAAAAATCATAAATGGTTTGTATAGATACACCTCTTTTATCATCCGTATTTTCCCATCTACTCACAATTTGCCTATCGATTCCATGTTCATCAGCGAATTGTTTGTAATAAACCAATGCTTAGCAAAAAGTACACAGAGCTCCACCGAGTTGAAATAGGCAATAGATATAGGCACCACCAAAAAACACAGTTCATTTTTAAACAGCTTTTTTTCGAAAGACTATTTGGTTTTTTTTGGTTCTAAATTATTCCACTAGCCCCAAAAGTGGAGTTTAAATTTGTTCAAAAGAAAAGCACGGAACTTCATGTACCGAAAATCTTTAGGTTCGTGTTTTTTTAAGTGGGTTAGGGATCTAATTATAGCTATATTTGAACTTATCATAGCTAAGCCTTTTGGGTTTTGAAAAGTTCCTATCATAGGTAACCCTTTTTTCTTTTCAGATTGACAATTGAATAGACTGAATTTATCAGTAATATATTGCCGTATCTGTAGATGTAAATTAGATGAATTTTTCAGTATAAAATTATGCAATCGTTTTTTGTGCTTATATCTTTTTTGCTTGGTCAAAGTATCAATCCAATACCTAGGGTTTGAGAACTGGAGGTGCCACCAAAAAAGGCTGTCTAATCTTAGATAGCCTTTTTTATTTTTAAAGACTTTTTGGTTTTTTCCGCCTACTTTAGGATAAATGAATTATAGCGCTCTGCTTTTTAGTAAAGTATTTTTATTGCTCACGGTAGATTTTCACTCCTTTACTCAATTAAAATATTCGTTTACTCATACTTCATTTATTTTGTTGGAAATGCTTCATATATTTGAAAAAGCAGTAGAAACATCATCAAATATTTAGCCTTTGTATGGATATGAAATATAGAATATTAACAGCCCTATTTTTATTGTTGTTTTCATTGGCATTCGCCCAACAGGGTACTGTGTCTGGTATTTTAACTGATGACGATGGTGTGCCGCTTCCAGGGGTTCGTATTAATGTGAAAGGAACATCTAAGGTCACGCAAACGGATTTTGACGGAAACTATAGTTTAGAATGTCATGTAGGGGATGTATTAGTATTTGCTTTTATAGGAATGAAAACAAGAGAAGTTCTTGTAACCCAAGAAATGTTTGGGCAATATTCAGACGATAAATTAGAATATATTTCTGTAAAAACCATTCATTCCAATGCGTATAGCAAAGCCATCAAAAAAATAAAAAAGAAAGACGATGCTGTTCAAAATTTGGATAACTCCAGTAGAACGTATAATAAAAGCAATGTTTATTTTCAATATAATAGAATTAAAGACATTGATATCCAGAAAGACAAAGTTAAGCTAACCTATTTTAGTCCAGACATTTATTACGAGCTTGGTTACGATGCAAATTTTGGTCTTCAGTTTGTTCGAAATAAAAATCTACCAGAATTACAAAACACTTTTAGTCAAGGTGTTCCGGTGTCTGGTGAGCTTGCTTTTCAAGGACCAGAAACTGGAAATATATTTTCTTACGGGCCATCGCTAAAGGCTCTCGAATTTGACGGTAGTAATTTTATATATGACAGCAATGGACAATTGGTACCTATAGGAAATGGGAATGGGGTTGCTGTTAAAGCTTATGACAACTCTGTATTTGAAAATGTAATGGTACATTCCAATCAGTTGTTTTTTAATGTTTCAACGGATGCTGAGTTTTTTGGGCTCAAATTTCGCAGGGAGAGTGCAAAAGATATTTACCAAAGGGAGCGTAGTTTTAGTAATAAAATAAGATGGAACTACAAAAAGAAAAAGCAAGCAAATAGCATAGGTTGGAATACATTTTTGACTTACCAGTCCGATATAGATAAGCAACCAAATATAAACGGTTTTCAAAATAATTTGCTTCTAAATCTATGGGCGACTCCAGCATCTTTTAGCAATCGGCAAGTAACGATTTTACCAGACAACTCTCAAAGAAGCTTTAGCTCGGCATTCAATAATCCAGAATGGTTGCTAGATAATAATCGAAATTCAATTGAGGATAAGTCCTTTATAGCGAGTATTCAAAGCGAAATTGATATTACAGATGATATAACATTAGGAGGGAAATTAAATTACAGATACCACAATCAAGAACAGAAATTTGGTTTGCCAACTGGTACTACGGGCTTTGCTAATGGCTTTGTAAGTGATAAGGAAATTAGAGAAAACAGTATACATGCGGTTGGTAATTTCAAATACAGCAAATACAACAATGGGAATGAAATGGAACTGAAAACCATAGCGAATTATACTTACGATAAATTAGATTTTTCATTTCTTGAATCTTCAGGTTTTGAGCCTTTTTCATTTGCAGATGCTCAAAATAATGTCCAAACTAACCAATCAGAATCAAGAAGCGTTCTGCGATTGTTAAATCAGTTTAAATATGAATTAGATAATAAATTAGAATTTAAGCTCACTAACAATTCCTATTATTCGTCTCTTCAAAACGATAAATGGTTTTTGCCGTCGTTGTATGCAAAAGTAGATTTGAAGGAGCTTTTCGGCATCTACGGAAGTATCCATACATTTTCTATATCCTCAAATTTCTCTTTGGATGTCAATGACACCTCGCTTTATTATAAAAATTTGAGCCATAATAGTTTGCTTATAAGCCCACAACAAAGCCTAAGTTATACCGCTAATAATGATTTGTTTATTAAGCCTTCTATAGAACTTGAAGAAATAGAAAATTTTGAAGCAAATCTTTCATTTGGGTTATATCTGCTTGGTGGTACTACGGACTTCGGCTTTACCTATTACCACACAAAAACCAAAGGAAGTGTATTTCCAATGATCAACAACGGAGGTTTTGTATTAGACAATGTCGCCGATATTAGAAACTCTGGATTTGAGTGTAATATCGATTCAAGAATTAGAATTGCAGATGACTTTTATTACAAAGCAGGCCTATCCTTTTCTACTTATGATACCAAGGTATTGAAGCTGTTGCATGATGAAGAACGCATCCCGATAGCTGGATTTTCCACAACTTCAAAAAACTTAATTGTGGGACAAGCCGCGGGTGTAATTGTTGGTTCGGCATATGTGAGAGACGAACAAAATAACCTAATCATTGCAGATGATGGGTTTCCTATAGTGCACCAAAATCCACAAATTATCGGGGATCCAGTACCCGATTACAATATAGGTTTTAGCAATCATTTTGAGTGGAAAAACCTCGATTTCAATGTTGTTGTGGATATTCAAAAGGGAGGGGATATTTGGAATGGTACTCAAAATGCTTTGAACTATTTGGGAACTTCTCAGCAATCGTCTTTTGAAAGAGAGATTACCAATTTTGTTTTTAGTGGTGTTGACCAACAGGGAGATCCAAATGCCTTTCCTGTAGACTTTTATAATCCCAATAATCCTATTTTCGAAAATAGATTTGTACGCTATGGTTTTGAAGGCGTTGCAGAAGATGCTATTGTAGATGCAAGTTACATTAATATCAAATCTATAGATGTCACCTACTCGTTTAGGGATAGATACAATAGCAGTACATTTTTTAGAGAATGCAAATTGGGTTTATATGCTAAAAATCTATTCACATGGTCACAATTTAGTGGAAACTCTCCCTATGGCGCGTTGTACGGGAATAGAACAGGGCAGGAACTCCACTTTTTCAATACCCCGCTAATAAGTGAAGTTGGGCTCACCCTAAAGTTAAAATTATAAGCTATGAAGGCAAGACACCATTTCGTCATTATACTATCTCTTTTTGTTGCTTTTTCAACTTTGAATTTGAACGCTCAAGAGAGAACGCATTCCAAATTAGAAAAAATTTACACCCAAACGGATAGACCTTTTTACTTTCCTGGCGAAACGATATGGTTCAAATCTTACATTGTAAATGCAGACAATACCATTGCTACCTCTAGTGATGTGATGTATGCCGAACTAATTTCCCCAAAGGGAAGTGCTGTAAAAAGGATAAAACTAGGCATTGATAAAGGGTATGCTTATGGGGATTTTACAATAGATAAAAATTGGGTTGGCGGTATTTATAAAATAAAAATGTTCACCAACTGGATGCGTAACTATGGAGATGGTGCCTCTTTCACTAAAGAGATTACGATTCAAAAAGTAGTAAAACCTAATGCATTACTTTCCTTAGATTTTGAAAAAGAAGGTTACGGAAAATCATCTTTGGTTGCTGTCGATTTTGAAGCAAAAGATTTAAAAAACAACCCGATTACAAATTGGGAGTTTACATATGAGGTTTCCATTAAAGGGGAGGTAATGACCACCAAAAGACAGCATACAAATAATAATGGAATAGCAAATTTAAAATTTCAACTTCCAAAAGATTTATCTACAAGAGATGTTGTTCTTAATGTGTTGATTTCCCATAAAGGAAGCACCGAATCTATTTCTCGAACTGTCCCAATAGTATTGGACAATATAGACCTGCAATTTTTTCCTGAAAGTGGTAAGCTACTGTTCGAAACGGAAAACCGAATCGCCTTTAAGGCTATAGATGAGTTTGCAAAACCCGTAGATGTTCAAGGCGATATTATTGATGAAAATGGAGGTCTGGTGACTTCTTTTAACAGCTTTCACGATGGTATGGGGGCTTTTGATCTAAATCCAGTTTTGGGTAAAACCTATTATGCCAAAATAAAAGCTCCTTTTGCTTCAGAAAGAAAATTAGCACTTCCAAAAATGTATAAAGATGGTGTAAATTTCAAAGTAGAAACGGATAGTTTGTCAACGAAAATTGTATTTCATTCTACCTTGAACGAACCGCTTTATTTGAGGTTTTTGAATGCAAACAAGCTATTGTTAAAGCAAATGATTGCGCCCAATCAGCGTATTGTCCGTATCGATACTAAAAAGTTTCCAATCGGAATAACTAAAATTAAAGTCACCGACCAAGACAATAAGACTTTGGCGGAAAGATTGGTGTTTTTAAATGCCCATAAGCAGTTAAGTATAGATGTGACTCTTGATAAAGAAATATACCAAACCCGAGAAAAAGTAAATGTTACAATTACCACTAAAGATAAAGATAACAATCCTATCCCTTCCAATGTATCGGTGGCGATAGCAGACAATAAATTGTTGTCTTTTGCGGATGATAAACAAGACCATATTTTATCGTATTTGTTGTTGTCTGCTGAATTAAAAGGGAAGATACACCAACCAAATTTTTATTTCAATTCAAAAGAAAAAAAATCCTATCCAGCATTGGATTATGTAATGCTTACACACGGATGGAGAGATTATATAAGCAAATCGCTTACCATAAAAGGCGCTCAATACAAACCTGAACAGCTAACTACGCAGTCTGGTAAAATTGTCGATAAAAAAGGAAATCCTGTACAAGCCACATTATTATTATTTGACCAAAATGGAAATAAAGTACTGGTTTTTGAAAGTGATAAAAACGGGTATTTCTCTTTTAAATATGGCAAAACTCATAATGTAACCTTAATTGCCTATACTGAAGATGGGCGACAACTTGAAATAATTGAAAAAGAGAAAATAGTTGGACACACTAATAACCCTTCTACGAATAATGCCCAAAATGAAAATGTAGCTAAAAGACAACCATCAAAATTTAATAATCCAACACAGCAAAAGATTAAGAAAAAGGCTACTGCATCTATTGCATTGTCTGCAGACAATGCAAATTTAGATGAAGTTGTAGTTGTGGCTTATGGAAGTGTTGTTAAAAGAAGTTTGGTAGGTGCTTCAATTGTTACCGTAGCGGCAGAAGAATTAAATTCGAACGAACCAATAGGGCAATTATTACAAGGAAGAGCTGCGGGTGTAGAAATTGTAAATGGTAGTGGTGTATATGACAGCAGTGCCAATATTGTAATTAGAGGCATGAGTTCAATATCGGGAAATAACCAGCCCTTAGTTGTTGTTGATGGAGTGCCTTATGACCAAGAAACACTTTCTAACTTAAATGCTAATGAAGTAGATGCTGTAACTGTTTTAAAAAATGCCGCAGCTACCGCTTTATATGGTAGTGCCGCTTCCAATGGAGTTATTATGATTACAACAAAAAGTCAAAATTTTTATAACAATTGGGGTAAGAAGAAATTGAACAATGCAAAATATAACAATTATGCTATTAAGACCTTCTATAGTAATCAACCTGCCAATTTATACTATTCAAAACAGTTTTATATTCCAAAATATGAAGGCAAGGAATTACCCAAAGAACGCAAAGATTTTAGACAAACTATTTATTGGAATCCCATAGTAGAGACCGATGAAAATGGCAAAGCAGCGTTTGAATTTTATAATTCAGATGCCATTACTTCCTTTCAAATTCTTGTTGAAGGCATTGGGTATAATGGTTTACTTGGACGGCAAAAAAAGGAGTATGCTACTAAAAAGTTATTAAATGTAGATTTCAAATCCCCAAATTATATGGTACTAAATGACACCATTAATTTACCGATTACAATCACTAATGAAACCCATGATGCTATTGAAACCACATTGGATATTCGGCTTCCTAAAGAGCTTAAATTACTCCAATCTCCTAAAAAAAATGTTCTTGTAAAAAGGAATAGCTCCACAATTAAATACATAAAAGTAAAGCCGATTAAAAAATCTGAAAAAGTAGTTTTCTCCATTAGCTTAAAGTCTAAGAATCTAACCGATTTTGTTGAAAGAGAAGCTATAATTTTAAGCCCTTATTTCCCTACAGAAGTTTCTGTTTCGGGCTCAAAATCAAAATCATTTGAATTTTCAGTGGATAATCTGGTAGCTGGAAGTTTAGAAGCAAACTTTACCATTTATACCGATGTAGTTGGGGATGTAATGGATGGTGTAGAAGGCCTTATAAGAGAGCCTTATGGTTGTTTTGAGCAAGTTTCCTCAAGCACCTATCCCAATATTTTGGTTTTAAAATATCTTAAGGAAACAAATAAAAGTAACCCGGAAATTGAGAAAAGAGCATTAGACTTTATTAAAAAAGGATATAAAAAATTAGCAGGTTATGAGACAAAAAAAGATGGTTTTGAGTGGTATGGAAGAACACCACCACACGAAGCTCTAACGGCCTATGGTCTGATGGAGTTTACAGAAATGAAGGAAGTATTTGAAGGTGTGAGCGAACCTATGTTAAAAAGAACCATAGCCTATTTGCTAAGTAGAAGAGATGGTAAAGGAGGTTTTAAACAAAATAGAGGAAAGTATGGTTTTTCGGCAGCACCAGAAAATGTAAACAATGCTTATATAGTGTATGCGATAAGCGAATCGGGTATAGATGCAGATATTGAAAAGGAGTATAATGCAACTTATGATGAAGCATTAGAAAGTAATGACAGTTATAGGATGGCACTTATGGCTTGTGCAAGCTTTAACTTTGGAAAAGTAGAAAATGCGAATGAACTGATGAATAAAATTAAAGAAAATATTGAAGCATTTAGTTTCTTAGAATTACCAGTCGAAAACACCATCACTCGTTCTTATGGGAATGCAAAAAACATAGAGACCGTTGCTTTTTCTTTACTGGCTTTATTGAAGGAAAATAGCCCTGATGAGTTTTTAATTTCTCGGGGTATAGAGTATTTGCTTGGCAAAAGAAGGAGCAATAGATTTGGTTCTACACAATCCACATCAATGGCTTTGAAGGCATTAATTGAATACACCAAAACCCAGAAAGCTAAATTATTAGCTAAAGACAGTTTCATAGAATTAACCATTAATGGTAAAAGCATGAACAGAGGATGGAGTATTTCTAAAAACGGAAAAATTGTTATTGAAAATTTGGAATCTTATATGGGTGAAGGGCGTCAAAATGTAACAGTCAAATTCTCAAATACCGAAATTACACTCCCTTATTCCTTAAATATCAATTATGATAGTTCTTTACCACAAACCTCTATAGAATCTCCTTTAAATTTAGAAACTATAATAGCGGATAAGGTATATAGTGTTGGGGACAATGTTAGCATGTCAATCCTTATAAAAAATAAAAGCGAGAAATATTTAGGGATGGTTACTTCCGTAATCGGGATACCATCTGGCACTAGTCCGCAACCTTGGCAGTTAAAAAAACTTACCGAAGAAGAAAAAGTGGCGTATTATGAAATTTTTGATAATTATTTGGTTTTTTACTGGCGCTCATTTAAAGCCAAAGAGACCAAAACAATCCGCCTAGATTTGAAAGCGGATGTCTCTGGGCATTACCAGTCTCCTGCAAGTGCCGTATATCCATATTATGGAGATGAGTTCAAAACTTGGGTTATTGGCAGTAAATTAAAAATCATGAAATAAAAATTACCAATAAAATCCATGCCTTCATTAAATTCGATTTGGCACCTAGTATTGTAAGCACCACCAAAAAAACAGTCTTATTTTAAACAGCTTTATTTTCGAAAGACTTTTCGGTTTTCTTGGGGATCCAGATTAATGATCATTCCTGATTATTGTATTTAGGCAAAAATTGGAGTTAATCTAAAAAGGGATCATTCCTAGTTGTTGTGATTATTTAACGGGAGTTCGATATAACTTACGCACATAGTTTATTTTGATTTTCTTTGGCTAGGCGTCGCTTTGAAGGACTATTTCTAGCTCAAAATTACCCCAATAAATAGCCCTTTTTTCCTTTCTATTTCAGAATAAAAGATTTTTCTTGAACTTTGTCTTTTTACTTTTAAAATCTACTATGGTTCCCGCACGTGGGGTTTCCGCACGTGGGGTTCCCGCACGTGGGGTTCCCGCACGAATCCTTTCGTGTGGTGGCATTTTATATTCATTGAGCTATAAAGAAAAAACGCATCTATTTCTTTTAATGGCATTTCAAAATAGAAATGGTATTAAAGCCCAAAACATGGGTGGACTTCAATGCTGTTATTAGAAGTTGTTTTTAGGATATAAAAGTAGCCAACAATGCCGCTTCGGTATCTTGGTTTTCCAAAAGCTTTTGAATATAAACATGCCACCCATGATAATCTTCTTTTGCAATCATTTGCTGAAGCCCAGGGTGCTTTTCCAAATAGGCAGATACGGCTTCCTTAGTCGGAATTTCCTCATTATTGCCTAGCCTACCCAAGTTGTTTCCTGTTAGCACTTCGCTGTTTCGAATGTGTAGGGGTAGTGCATCTACGCCTATGCCTTTGGTAGCAATAGGTTTTGGGATTTCAAACAAAGATTCTGGTGTCGCTCTACTATACCAACTTCCTCCCATACGTGCTACCAAATCTAGTTTTGTGGTGTCTAGTTTGTCATTGGCGTCTAAATATTGGGTCTGTATGTGTATGCGGCTTACCTCACAGAAAATTAAATTCCCTGCGCCACCCTCGTCTCCCAGCGATTTCACCTCACTTACCTTACATTCAAAGGCAACTGGCGCTTCTCCTACTCTTGGTGGTTTTACAGTTCTCGAAGCCACTTGGGTGAAACCAGCTTTCTCAAATTCGTTTACCCCATCTGCATACTCTGTGCTGGATAAAGACATCTGCTCCACTATAGCAAAATTTACTACCTGTATTACCACTTCTCTGGTAGCTATAGCATTTTCCAAAGTGTGCTTGGTGGTATTGTCCTTTACCCGGCGTGCGGGCGAAAATATCAATACTGGCGGATTGGCACTAAATACATTGAAAAAGCTAAACGGACTTAAATTTACCACCCCATCATCGCTTATAGTGCTTGCTAAGGCTATGGGTCTGGGGGCTACTGCCGTGAGCAAGATACCGTGCAGCTCCGCAGTAGTTATATTTTTAGGGTCTATCGTTTTTGTTTGCATAGTGTTAATCTAACCAAGATTTGTAATAATCTTCCTCATTCATTGCCATAGCAGCTTTGGTTACTTTTAATGGCTTAAATGTATCTACCATTACAGCCAATTCCAAGGTTTCTTTTTGACCGATACTTCGCTCATAGGCTCCCGGATGTGGGCCGTGGGGTATTCCTGCTGGGTGCAAAGAAATATTCCCTTTTTTTATATTGTTTCTGCTCATAAAGTCCCCATCTACATAGTAGAGAACCTCGTCCGAATCTATATTGCTGTGGTTGTAAGGAGCCGGTATCGCTTTCGGATGATAATCGTACAATCTCGGGCAGAAGGAACAGATCACAAAGGTGCTGGTTTCAAAATTCTGATGTATTGGTGGTGGCAAATGCACACGACCAGTGATGGGCTCAAAATTGTGTATAGAAAAACCATACGGATAATTATACCCATCCCAGCCAACAATATCAAAGGGGTGCGAAGCATATACCAGTTCATGCAACTTATTCTGTTTTTTTATCTTCATTACAAAATCCCCCATCTCATCATGGGTTTGTAAATTTTCTGGCAATTTGTAATCGCGTTCGCAAAAAGGCGAATGTTCCAACAATTGCCCAAACCAATTTCTATAACGCTTTGGGGTGTATACAGGATCAAAAGACTCTACGATAAACAAACGGTTGTCTTCCGTATCAAAGTGCATTTGATAAATCATTCCTCTAGGTATCACCAAATAATCGCCATATTCAAAAGGAATTTCACCCAACATGGTTTTTAAAGTTCCAGTACCTTCGTGCACAAAAATAACCTCGTCGGCATCGGTGTTTTTGTAAAAATATTGCTTCATCGATTTTCGGGGCGCACTCAAAGCAATGTTCACATCGCTATTGCACAATACAATAGTTCTGCTATCCAAATAATCGTCTGCTGGCTTGGTGTCCATCCCACGCAGTAGCATCGATGCCATATTGTTTTCTACCGCTATCTCTGGCTGTAGATCCACCGGTTCTTTAATAGATTTTACCATGGTTGGCCGGTACATATGGTACATCAAACTCGACATTCCGTCAAATCCTATAGTTCCAAATAATTGTTCGTGATATAATCTGCCATCTGGCTTGTTAAAAACCGTATGTCGCTTTTGTGGTAGCTTTCCTAGTTTATGATATATAGGCATATTATTCTTGTTTTATATGAACATATGTTCATGTAAAAATAAACAAATATTTTTTAATTACTCAAAAGCCCTCTCTAATAAGGGCAAAATTATATTTTTTTTCCATGGGTTGGCGGGCATGCCCCCGCTCCAAGCGGGGTCGGGCCATCCGTTATAGTTTTTACTGGAAAGCCAAGCTTTACTAGCCTTGCGGGGGCTATCGCCTCCTCTGACAAGTGCAGCTAAGGCATTCCAGAAAAAAGCTGCCACTACTACCCCTCATGCAATCAAAGCAGCATCAATTGAAAAGCTTCTAACAAATTTTGTAAACTATACGTATTTTTTGCGACTATAGTATCCAGACTTTGTGTATTCGGAAAAAAGAAATATTTTAGTACACAGATTATAAGTAATTATAGATGGAGAAAACATATTACAATCCAGCGGATTTAAGAAAATTTGGAAAAATCACAGACTGGAGCGAAGAATTGGGAGAAAAGTTTTTTGAATATTATGGCAAAGTCTTTGAAGAAGGCGCATTGAGTAGCAGAGAGAAATCCCTCATTGCTTTGGCGGTGGCACATGTTGTTCAATGTCCGTATTGTATAGATGCCTATACCAAAGACGGCTTGGAGCGAGGTATTACCAAAGAAGAAATGATGGAAGCCGTACATACAGGTGCGGCCATTAGAGGGGGAGCTTCTCTCGTTCACGGTGTCCAAATGATGAACAAATACAACAAATTGAGTATGTAACTGCTCTAAAACGCAAAACCATATTTATGGCGATCCAATCCTTAAAAAAAAGAGAAAACCAACTCGCAAATGCCCAAAAACAGTTGGAAATTCTTAGCAATGGGATATTTCAAGATGGAGAATTACCAACTTTTAAAGAATCTATTAGTAGAGTAGGGCAATTTCCTTTGCAATCAAAGAAACTGGAGATTCTGCAAATCAACTTAGGTTATATGTGTAACCAAGTTTGTGAACATTGCCATGTAGACGCTGGTCCAGATCGTAAGGAGATAATGACTAGAGACACCATGAGACAATGTTTGGAGGTAGTTAAAAATACTGGAGCACATACCTTAGATTTAACCGGTGGTGCACCCGAAATGAATCCTAATTTTCGTTGGTTTGTAGAAGAAGCCAGTAAAGTAGGTATTCGAGATTTTATCGTGCGTAGTAATCTCACCATTCTACGCGCGAATAAAAAGTATCACGATTTACCCAAATTCTTTAAAAAACACAACGTACATATAGTATCCTCTATGCCACATTGGACTCGTGGAAAAACAGACAAACAAAGAGGGGATGGGGTTTTTGATAAATCCATACAGGCACTAAAAGATCTCAATGCGGTAGGCTATGGCATGCCCAATTCGGACCTCAAATTAGATTTGGTCTACAATCCTGCTGGCGCTTTTTTACCTGCCAACCAAGAGGCCATGCAAAAAGATTTTAAAAACGCTTTGCTAGAAGATTTTGGTATACAATTCCATCAATTGTTTGCAATTACCAATTTGCCGATTTCTAGGTTTTTAGACTATCTCATAGCCTCTGACAATTATGAGGATTATATGTACGCTCTAGTAGAAGCGTTTAACCCTTCTGCAGTGGCTAATGTGATGTGTACCAACACCATTTCTGTAAGCTGGGACGGTTATTTATACGACTGCGATTTTAACCAAATGCTCGGCCTCAAAGTTGCATCTAAGGTGCAGCATATTAAAGATTATCAAGAGAAACTATTGCAAAATAGAGATATAATTATTTCTCAGCATTGTTATGGTTGTACGGCTGGAGCAGGAAGTAGTTGTCAAGGAACTGTTGCCTAATGAAGAATTGGATGATAATCATAGGTTTTTTGTGTTTGGCTAATCTAGTTTCTGCCCAGCAAGATAGTATCGCGTTGTTTTTAAATAAATACAATAAAAATACGGTGCCTTATATTCAGGTAGGAACACTCAAAGAGAAATTACATGCTTATGTACTTTTAGACGCTAGAGAAAAAGAAGAGTTTGAAGTTTCTAAAATTGGCAATGCGAAATACGTGGGGCACAAAAAATTTCGCTTTAAAAAAATAGTGGATTTGCTACCAAAAAATAAACAAGATACCATAGTGGTGTATTGTTCTATAGGGGTGCGTTCTGAGCAAATTGCAGAAAAACTCAAAAAGAAAGGATATGCCAATGTTCTAAACCTCTACGGGGGTATTTTTCAATGGAAAAACAATGGTGAAATGGTTTTGGATACGGCCAACAAACCTACAGATCGGGTGCATGCCTATGACAAAATATGGGGAAAACTATTGCATAAAGGAAAAAAAGTATATGAGTAAAAATATATTGCTGGTGTTTACCCGCAATCCCGAACTGGGAAAGGTAAAAACCCGATTGGCCAAAAGTGTCGGCGATCAAACAGCTTTGGATATTTATGTGTTTCTATTAAAGCATACCAAAAAAATAGTATTGGAAACCCAAGCAGATAAGTGGATTTATTTTTCAGAGAATATAGAGGCAGACCAAATATGGAATTCTAGTAATTTCCAAAGAAAACTGCAGCATGGCCCCGATTTGGGTATACGCATGCAAAATGCTTTTGAAGAAGCATTTAAAGTAGGGGATAAGGTAGTGATCATTGGAAGTGATTTGTATGATCTAAAAGCATCGGATATCGATGCTGCTTTTGCTGCCCTAGAGGATGCCGAAGTCGTGCTAGGACCAGCAGTAGACGGCGGATATTATCTGCTTGGTATGACCGATTTGATCCCCCAGATATTTGAAAACAAAGCCTGGGGAACGCCTACCGTATTGAAGGATACTTTGGCACAGATTATCGACAAAAAAACCGTACTTTTACCAGAGAGAAATGACGTGGATTATGTAGAAGATATTATAGATAATCCTGCCTTTTCGATTTTTTTAAATAAGTAAATCTATGACGGAAAAACAATTAAAAGAAAGCGTATCCTATTTGCACAAAAAAGGATTTGAAAAACCCGATATTGGAATAGTGCTTGGGACTGGATTGGGTAAATTGATAGACGAAATCAAAGATCCAGTGGTGGCCGCTTACAACAATATTCCATTTTTCCCTTTGGCAACGGTAGAATTTCACACTGGAAAACTCATATACGGTACCTTAGAAAACAAAAAAATAGTTGTCATGCAAGGGCGCTTTCACTTATACGAAGGATATGACTTGGTAGATGTCACCTACCCAATACGAGTAATGCACCAGCTGGGAATTAAATTTCTATTGGTGTCCAATGCCGCAGGCGCTATCAATCTCGAATACCAAAAAGGAGAAATGATGCTCCTAGACGATCATATCAATCTCCAAGGAGGATCTCCGCTGGCATTTAAGGGTGTAGAACGTTTTGGAGAACGTTTTGTAGATATGAGTGCACCTTATTGTACAAAAATGAATAGTAGATTGTTAGCTATTGCAAAAGAAAACGACATACAACTACACAAAGGGGTGTACGCTTCGGTAGTTGGTCCACAGTTGGAGACTAGAGCAGAATACCGCTTTTTGGGTAGAATTGGTGCAGATGCAGTAGGTATGAGCACGGTGCCAGAGGTTATAGTTGCCAATCATTTGAAACTCCCAGTGTCAGCCGTTTCTGTCCTTACAGACGAATGTGATCCAGACAATTTGAAACCAGTGGATATCCCAGAGATCATTGAGGTCGCAAGTAAGGCGGAACCTAAAATGATAAGCCTATTCAAAAATTTAATTAAAGAATTGTAAGATGAGTTATTTAGAAACCACCAAAGATGTATATAAAGAGGCAGCACTCACACCGGATGTGGGCTTGTGCTGTACCACCAACCCAATATGGGAATTACCCGGATTGCGCATTCCTAAAATTATGCAAGAGATGAATTATGGCTGTGGTAGTACTGTCCATCCTAGAGACTTGAGCAATAGTCCGCGTATTCTTTATGTGGGCGTAGGTGGTGGAATGGAACTTTTACAATTTGCTTATTTTTCACGTCAAAAAGCTGGAGTAATAGGAGTAGATGTGGTAGATGAAATGCTAGAGGCTTCTAAGCAAAACTTTGTGGTAGCAGAAGGGCAAAACGATTGGTTTAAAAGTGAGTTTGTGGATCTGAGAAAAGGAGATGCCTTGCAATTGCCCGTGGAAGACAATAGTATAAATGTAGCTGCACAAAATTGCCTGTTTAATATCTTCAAGGAAGAGGAACTAAAAAAGGCCATAGCAGAAATGTATAGGGTGTTAAAACCTCATGGTCGCCTAGTAATGAGCGACCCAACTTGTGAACAGCCAATGAACGAAACCTTGCGCAATGATGAGCGTTTAAGAGCGCTTTGCTTAAGCGGGAGTTTGCCGATAAAAGAATATGTAAAAATGCTAACCGATGCTGGCTTTGGTACTATAGAAATAAGAGCGAGAAAACCATATCGTATTTTAGATCCAAAACATTATCCTACGGAAGAATTGATCTATATCGAATCTATAGAAGTAGCAGCTATCAAAGATCCGATGCCAGCAGATGGACCTTGTATATTTACTGGGAAAGCGGCAATTTATTTTGGAGATCAAGAGTATTTTGATGATGGTGCTGGGCATGTATTGTTGCAAAATCAACCATTGGCCATTTGTGATAAAACGGCTGGAGATATAAAAGCCTTAGGTAGACAGGATATTTTTATTTCAGAATCTACATTTCATTATGACGGAGGGGGTTGTTGCTAAAAATTAAAAGAGAAATAGAACGGATGTTTAGCTGATTTTCCCAAAGGAAGCTGTTTGTTTTATGCGTAGGGAAAGGATGTACAAGCAATACCCAATAAAAGCCTTGGGGTATACGATTAAATTATACCATTTCTATTTTGAAATGCCCTAAAAGAAATAGAAAGGAAAAAAGGCTGTTTATTGGGGTGATTTTAAACTAGAAATGGTATTACTTTTAACCAACCAAAATGATCGAACAAATCTTTACTGTTATAAAACAAGCGTATCAGGGATATTATCGCTATTTGATGCACGAAATTAGTACACCGCAATGGAATAATTATTTCTATTGGCTCATAGCCTTATCTCTCTTTTTTTGGATACTGGAGATACGTATGCCATGGAGAAAAAATCAGGCGGTGGTGCGAAAAGACTTTTGGTTGGATGCTTTTTATATGTTTTTTAATTTCTTTTTGTTCAATTTGTTCTTCTTTATCGCCTTTTCC
This sequence comes from Flavobacteriaceae bacterium, assembly GCA_025800395.1. Classification (GTDB taxonomy): domain Bacteria; phylum Bacteroidota; class Bacteroidia; order Flavobacteriales; family Flavobacteriaceae; genus JAOXRU01. Next base: position 78,814 of record JAOXRU010000239.1, on the reverse strand, counting down.
AACACTACAGTGTATCTGTTTGATCGTTTGTTGCATACCTTGGGAACCAGCGTTGCACAGTTACAAATTGTAGACCTCCAATCTCTTGGACTGCCTTTGGCCTTGATTGCTTTCTTTTTGGTTAGCGATTTTGTACAATGGGTTACCCATCTCTTATTACACCGTATTCCTTGGCTGTGGAACTTTCACAAAGTACATCATAGTGTCAAAGAAATGGGCTTTGCAGCACATTTACGCTATCATTGGATGGAAACCCTAGTGTATAGAACTATGTTGTATTTGCCCTTGGCTATTATTGGTGGATTTGAGGTCAAACAAGTATTCTTGGTGCATATCATTGCATTGTGCATAGGCCATTTTAACCATTCGAATATCCATATTCCCTTGGGACCACTAAAGTATGTTTTTAATAATCCTCAGATGCATATTTGGCATCATGCTAAACATTTGCCCGCGTCGCATCCATTTGGGATGAATTTTGGAATTAGCCTGAGTATTTGGGATTACCTTTTTAGAACTAACTATATGCCACATAGTGGAAAAGATATTGAATTGGGCTTCGAAAAAGACGAATATTTCCCAAAGGATTTTATCCGACAGGAGTTGTATCCGCTCTCCAAACATCAAAAAGAGTAAAATGAAGAAGTGGGGAGGAATGCTTTTTTTATTGATATTGATGTCTTGTGCAAGTAAAAAAATAAGCATAGAACAACCTCCTCCTGCTATAGAGAAAAATGAAAAAAAAGTCATTAGCTTACCTAGGCCTACCTTGGGCGATAGCGTGGGAGTTGAAGGACGCCAAGCTAAAATGGAGGCAGCGCCAGTTCCACAAAAAGAAATGCTAAGTCAACATGCTATTTGGGACCAATTGTTGCAAGCTTATGTATCTCCAAAGGGAGTAGTGAATTATGAAGGACTGCGAAAAGAAAAAAAGAAGCTGTTGCAGTATTTTGAGCACTTGCAAGAGCAAATGCCACAAGGAGAATGGTCGCAAGACCAAAAAATGGCTTATTGGATCAATGTCTATAATGTGTATACTGTTTGGCTTATATTGAAGCATTGGCCACTAAAGAGCATTAAAGATATACACAGACCTTGGAAACAACGGTTTTTTAAACTGGGCGATAAATGGTATAATCTGGATGAAGTAGAACACACCATATTGCGCAAAATGAACGACCCACGAATACATTTTGCCATCAATTGTGCTTCGGTTTCTTGCCCCAAACTCTACAATAGGGCGTTTTCAAAAGGCAATTTGCAATCGGACTTGAACAAACTTACTAGAGCATTCTTAGCCGATACAAGCAAAAACAAAATAGGAAAAAACCATATACGGCTTTCCAAAATTTTTTCGTGGTTTGCCAAGGATTTCAAAAAGGATGGGTCTTTGGTGGATTTTCTAAATCAATATTCCGATATTGTGATTTCAAAACACGCAAAAAAAACCTATTTACCATACAATTGGTCTTTAAATGATTGATATTTCCATCATCATTCCTGTGTATAACGAATTTCAGCAATTGCCCAAATTGTTGGAATACCTTTTGCCATTACCCCAAAAACCAAGAGCAGAAATACTCATCGTAGACGGACATAGCAACGATGGTAGCTGGGAGTTACAATCCGATTATGAGCAAATACGATGGATACAGAGCCCCAAAGGAAGAGCCAAACAGCTGCATCGTGGGGCATTGGAAGCCAAAGGGAATATATTGTACTTTTTGCATGCAGATAGTTATCCACCAAAAAAGTACTTAAACCATATTCAAAATGCATTGCAAAATGGGGCTTCCGCTGGTTGTTTTCGTATGCGATTCGACCACAGTCATTGGTTGCTGCAATGTAGCGCATGGTTTACCCGATTCAATCATATTTCTTGCCGAGGAGGAGATCAAAGCTTGTTTGTTTTTCGAGAATTTTATTTGAAGTTGGGAGGCTTCAACCCTTTTTTTGAAGTGTATGAAGATGTGGAGTTTCTAGAACGTGTCTATCCCAAAGGACGTTTTGTAGTGCTGCCCTGGTATATACTTACTTCTGCTAGGAGGTATCGAGAAAACGGTACCGTGAGACTACAATATCACTTCGCAAGCATGCATCTGATGCGACGATGTGGATATACAGCAAAAAGCCTTCAAAAATATTATAAAAAACATATCAAATAAAAGCCTGTTATGGGGCTTACCATTCGTGCTGTCGATTGGCATCTAGTCGTATAAAAATGAATAGTAAAAGCGTAAAACTGAGCATGCCTGAGCCTCCTTTGCTAAAGAAAGGAAGAGGAATGCCGATGGTAGGGAGTAGACCGATAACCATCCCAATATTGACCGCAAAATGCATAAATAAAATAGAAATAACACCATAGCCGTATATGCGACTAAATTCCGACTTTTGGCGTTCGGCCAAAAATAGGAGACGTATCAGCAACCCCATAAAAAGCAATACCACCGCAGTGGTTCCCAAAAATCCCCATTCCTCTCCTACGGTGCTGAATATATAATCGGTGTGTTGTTCTGGTACAAAATTCCCCTTGGTTTTAGTTCCTTCCATAAAACCTTTACCTGTAAGTCCTCCAGAACTAATGGTTTCTTGTGATTGATGACTGTTGTATCCAATGGTTTTCTTGTAACGCTTCATTTCTTCCTCGTCCTTTTCTAGATTGAGCCAAAGGCTAAATCTGTCGCGGTGATGCTTGCTAAAAATATTTTCGTAAATAAAATTAGAGGATAACGAAAAAAGAAAACTTGCAATTAATATCAAAGATAAAGGAGATAACGGGATTTTTACGTGTTTTGCTTTGAAGATATATATCAACAATAGCAATAAGATCATGCCGATAACGATCCATACTGTGCCGATTTTGAGAGTGAGCACAAAAAGCAGCGCAGCAGCTATTATGATGGCCAAATAGAAGGAAGGCAAACCCTCTCGGTGCAAAACAAAAAACAAACTCATAAAAACCAAAGCACTTCCAGCATCTGGTTGCGTAATAACCAATATAGTTGGTAATAAAATAATGAGAAAAGCAAATAGCTGGTGCTTGCGTATAGCTATATTGGTTTGTATATCGCTGAGGTATTTGGCCAACGCCAAAGCAGTGGCTGCTTTGGCAAACTCGGAAGGTTGTAAACCAAAACTCCCAATAACATACCAAGAGGTAGCCCCACTGATGGTTTTTCCAAAGGGAAACAATCCCAACAACAATACTAAAGTAATGAGGTAGGTGATGCTAGAAAAACGTTCGTAAAATTTCGCTTCTATCGAATATATCAGGATAATAAGCAACACGCTAATACCGATAAATAGCAATTGACTGCCGTAGGAGGTGCTCAAATTAAAAACCCCTTCAACACTATCGTCATAGGTGGTACTGTATATATTTATCCAGCCTATAGCAACCAAGGCAATATACATCAAGATGCTGATCCAATCTGTTTTTTGTAAGGGACTGTTATTCATTGATCCTGAATGGTTTTCCGCTGTAAGGCTTGGCGTATTCTCTAATGAAATAATCGTCGTTCAATACATAGGTTTCTAAGTCCGTTCTGCTGATCTCCCCTCGAATGTGTTTTTCTATCATGAGACTGGCTATTTTTCCTGCCCAGCGTGATCCCCAATAACCATTTTCTACATAAACCGCTATGGCAATTTTGGGGTCTTCTACTGGGGCAAAAGCAATGAAGATTGAATGATCGGTGAGTTCTGTGGCCTTACCGTCTATTTTTATTTTGTTTTGAGCAGTACCAGTTTTTCCAGCAATGCGAATGCCATTGACTTTTAAGGTTCTTGCAGTTCCTGTGGGACGGTTAAAAACATCTTCCATGCCTTGTATGACTGGTTCGAAATGTTTGCGGTCTATGCTCGTGTATTTGGGGACAGTATAATATTCGTTTTGTAATGGTTCGTTGTCTATCTTTTTTAGAATATGTGGCGTATAAAAATAACCTCTATTTGCCATGATGGCAGCCAAGTTTGCTAGCTGAATAGGTGTGGTGAGGATTTCTCCTTGTCCTATAGCATTGGATAAAGAATTGCTCGCATACCATCTAGGATAACGTCGATCGTAGTATTTGGAAATAGGAACAAAACCTCTTTGTCCTATGGGTAAATCATATCCCAAATAATTGCCCATACCAAAACTTTTAACATGGTTGGCCCAGTTGTCCATACCGAGGCGTACATCGCCTGGTTTGTTGATTATTTTTTGGTAAATATCTGCAAAATACGCATTACAAGATTCGTAAATCCCAATATTGAGATTGCGACGTGCTCCTGATGGACAGTGACATCCCATTTTTTTGCCTCGAGTACCATAGTAGTATCCATGATAGCAAGTTACACGGTAGTTTTCGTCTATGACTCCCTCTTGCAGGGCAATCAGCGCATTGACCACCTTAAAAGGAGAACCAGGAGGGTAAGTTGCTTGTAAACCACGATCGAATAGGGGCTTACCTATAGAATCATTATACATTTTAGTGTAATTTTTGCCTCGGTCTCGGCCTACCAACAACGAAGGTGCATAAGTAGGGGTGGACACCAAACTCAATAGCTCCCCCGTCTTGGGCTGTATGGCAACGATGCCACCTTTTTTGTTTTTCATCAAATATTCTCCGTAGGCTTGTAAATCGATGTCGATACTCAATGTAAGCTCTTTTCCAGATTCGGGCAGGGTGTCAAATTTCCCAGATTTATAAGAACCAATATCTCTGTTTAATCGGTCTTTTTGAATGTGTTTTACGCCTTTTATGCCTCGTAGTTCTTTTTCGTATTGTTTTTCGATACCCTGTCGGCCGATGAGTTCCCCGCTATTGTAATCGTTTTTGTTTTGCGTTTCCCATTCGGTAACCTGGCTGATATACCCCAATACATTGGCAGCATGCTTGGTGTGGTAATCCCGCAAACTGCGCTTTTGGATGTAAAAGCCTTTGAATTTTCGCATTTTTTCTTGTAAAAAAGCATATTTTTCTTTAGATAATTGGGATAAGAATAACTTGGGCAACCATGGAGAATTTTTTTTAAGAATTATGTTTAATTTTTTGTCAAATTCTTCGATATCGATATTGAGCAGTTTGCAAAATTCATGCTTGTCAAACTCCTCAATTTCATTGGGAATTACCATAATGTCATAGGAGGGCTGATTGGCTACTAGTAGTTTTCCATTTCTATCGTATATATAACCGCGCTCCGGATACGTAAAAATGGTTTTTATAGCAGTGTCATCTAATTGCTGGCGCGCAGCATCTGCACCTAATTGCAAATAAGCCAAACGACCAATAAATACAAAAGTCGTCAGGACGATGATGGATGATAATAAAAGTTTTCTCATTTTTTCCTCGAACTAAAAAGAAAGCTTAGTAAAACTGCCAAAACAAATGTAAACAGTGTAGTCTGTATAGTTTTCATTAAAATTAACCCAAATTGATTAAAATCAAAAATTTCTAATGAAAATATTAACAAGTGGTGGGTGAGGATTAGTATAAAAAGGTATACCGATTTTTGGGTAAAGCTGGTATTGTATAGTTTAAAGCTTTGAAATTCGTAATTGACACCAAATACAAATCGAAGTACAGCAGGTCGGATATATGCAACAACTAATATGGCAGCGGTATTGATAGCCATACTGTCTGAAGATATATCGAGTAGCATACCCAAGGCAAATGAACTCAAAATAAACTGGGTGCGGTTGTGATGCACTGGAAACCAAGCTACGTACAATAGATATACCAACGGATTGAGATAGCCCAAGAAATAGATATGGTTAAACAAGATGATTTGGGCCAATAGCAAGCCAAAAAAACGAACGATATTTAGAATCAGTTTACTGTCCATCTTCGCTCATTTGTTCTAATTGTTGTATTTCTTCTTGCAAATTGTTTTTGATGATATAAACATGTTTGAGATTGGTCATATCGTTAAACAACGCAACTTGTATATCATAAGAGCCTTCTACCTCGTTTAGAGAATAGGTTTCTACTACACCTATGGGAATCCCTTGTGGGAAAATCGTCGATTTTCCTCCTGTGATGATGGTATCTCCTTTTTTTATGGGCACAAAACGCTCAATATCTGCCAATTGTACGAATTTGGGGCTTTTAAGATCCCATTTTAGGGAACCAAAATAATCGGTGTTCTTTATTTTGGCATTGATGTTGGATCGGGTGTTTAGGATGCTTTGTATGGTGGCAAAGCGTTTGCTGGTGTGTTCTACGATACCTATAATACCATTGGATGTGATCACACCCATATCTTGTTCTATGCCGTGATTGCTACCCTTGTTGATAGTGAGGTAATTGTTTTTTTTGATGTAATTGTTGTTGATGATGGCAGCCGTGGTTATGGTAAATTGCTGGTACAAACTATCCACAGAAATACTTTGTAGATTGCTGTTTTGTATACGCAACAGTTCTTCTCGCAAATTTTTGTTTTCTTGAATAAGATTTTCGTTTTGCCGTTGCAAACCCATATAATTTGAGATGCCATGGGTAAACGAAAATAGATTTCCGCTAAAGGCATTGGCCGAATTGAAATACTTACTGCTGTGATACGAATGCGATTGAATGGTGAAACCCAAAGCAATAGCAAATAGGAACACAAAGAGCAAGTGATTTTTATTCTGTATAATGAAATTGATGATCCTTTGCATCTATCTCTCTGTTATCTTAAAAAAATATGCCAGCTGGTTGTAGTTTGTTTTATATTATTTGATCAAGATGCTACGATAACGCTCCAGATTCTTGAGCGAAATCCCAGTGCCTCTTACCACCGCCCGCAAAGGGTCTTCGGCTATATATACGGGTAAATCTGTTTTTTGTGATAATCTTTTGTCCAACCCACGCAACATAGATCCACCACCTGCTAAATAAATACCAGTATTGTAAATGTCTGCTGCCAATTCTGGAGGGGTTTGTGATAGGGTTTCCATAAGGGCGTCTTCCACACGCAATATAGATTTGTCTAAGGCTTTGGCTATTTCTCTATAGGAAATTTGTACCTGCTTTGGTTTTCCAGTGAGCAAATCTCGTCCTTGTACCGACATATCCTCTGGTGGCGCTTCCAAATCGTCGGTAGCAGATCCAATCTGAATTTTGATATGCTCAGCCGAACTCTCACCAACGTACAGATTGTGTTGCGTACGCATATAATAGATGATGTCGTTGGTAAATACATCCCCTGCTATTTTGACCGATTTGTCGCAGACAATACCGCCCAAGGCGATAACTGCAATTTCGGTAGTACCCCCACCGATATCCACGATCATATTGCCTTTGGGTTGCATGATATCTAATCCTATACCTATAGCAGCTGCCATCGGTTCGTGTATGAGATAGACTTCTTTCCCGTTTACCCGCTCGGCAGATTCTTTTACCGCTCGCATTTCTACTTCGGTAATGCCAGATGGAATACAAATGACCATGCGCAAAGAAGGCGGAAACCACTTCTTCTTTAAAGCAGGGATACTTTTGATAAACATATTGATCATTTTTTCCGAGGCATCAAAATCTGCAATTACCCCATCTTTGAGAGGACGAATTGTTTTGATGTTTTCGTGAGTCTTGCCTTGCATCAGATTTGCCTCCTTTCCTACAGCGATAATTTTGCCAGAGATGCGATCTCGAGCAACGATAGATGGACTATCTACTACTACTTTATCGTTGTGTATGATTAAGGTGTTGGCTGTTCCGAGGTCTATAGCGATCTCTTCTGTTAAGAAGTCAAAAAATCCCATACTGTAATTCTAAATTTCTGGTTTAAAAGTATCGATTTTCAATGAATGAAACAAGCTTAATGCTTAAAATGACGTGTTCCTGTCATTACCATAGACATTTTGTGCTGGTCGCAATAATCGATGCTGAGTTGATCTTTTATAGATCCACCTGGTTGTATAACGTCTGTTATACCTGCTTTATTGGCTATCTCTACACAATCGGGGAAAGGAAAGAAGGCATCGCTAGCCATTACTGCCCCGTTTAAATCCATTTCAAAACTCTTTGCTTTTTCTATCGCTTGGCGTAAGGCATCTACTCTACTGGTCTGTCCGGTTCCACTTGCACAGAGTTGTTTGTTTTTCGCTAGTACTATAGTATTGGATTTGGTGTGCTTGCAAATTTTTGATGCAAATAGCAAATCAGACGTGGCTTGGTCAGATGGTTTGCCCTGGGTAACTACTTTTAAGTCTGAGGCGGTATCTGTTTTGTTGTCTTTGTCTTGAACAAGGACGCCATTCAAACAAGTGCGAACTTGTGTGCTACCTAATTGGATGTTTTTTTGTTCTAATAAGATTCTATTTTTCTTGCCTTTTAGAATTTCTAATGCTTTTGGTGCAAAGGCAGGTGCGATGACCACTTCACAAAACAAGCTATGAATTTTTTCTGCTGTTGCTTGGTCTATAGTGGTGTTGGCTATTAAAATGCCTCCAAAGGCAGAAACAGGGTCTCCCGCTAGTGCAGCGCTATATGCATCACTTAGTGTTTCTCTAGTGGCTACTCCACAAGCATTGTTGTGTTTTAGAATGGCGAAAGTTGGGGCGTCCTCTTTAAATTCTTGCATGAGATGGATTGCCGCATCTACATCTAAAAGGTTGTTGTAGCTAAGTGCTTTGCCATGATGTTTGTGGAACATGACATCAAAATCGCCATAGAAATATCCTTTTTGGTGTGGGTTTTCTCCATAACGGAGTGTTTGATGGGTGTGTTCGCTAATTTTTAACGCAGGAATTCCTATATCTTGGTTGAAATAGTTGAAAATTGCCGTATCATAATGAGATGATATTGCAAAACTTTTTGCAGCAAAACGCTTGCGATCTGCCAGTGTAGTTCCCTCTTGCTTTTCCATCATGTCCAATACTTCAGCATAATCTGCCATAGAAGAGACGCAGAGGACGTCTAGGTAGTTTTTGGCCGCAGCACGTATTAAGGAGATGCCTCCTATATCTATTTTTTCGATAATATCTTGTTCGTCGGCCCCACTGGCTACTGTTTTTTCAAATGGATATAAGTCTACGATGACTATGTCGAGCTGTGGAATTTGAAATTCGCCCATTTGCGCAATATCGCCTTCATGATCTTGACGGTTGAGTATCCCGCCAAATATTTTGGGGTGTAAGGTTTTTACCCGCCCCCCCAATATGGAAGGATAATCCGTAACGGACTCCACGGCTATCACTGGAATCCCTAATTCTTGTATGAATTTTTCGGTACCACCGGTAGAGTAAATATCTATGCCTAGTTGGTGAAATTTCTTTACTAGAGGTTCTAATCCGTCTTTGTGAAAAACAGAAATTAATGCCGATTTAGCCTTTTTAATATTGCCCATTGCGCTAGTGTTGTTTATAATTTTTGCAAAATTAAAGCATTCTATGCAATGTGTTGGGTATTGTTAACAACTCCCAATAAGTTTTCTCCTGAAAAGCTTGTTGTTTTTATGGAAGAATAAGTCAAAACCAATATAGGAAGGCTTTGCAAAACCAGGGGTTGGACCTATAGGAAGCTAGCTACTTTTTGATTGACATATTCCAAAAAATGTTCGTCGGCTTCGGTAAAAGGATCGACGGTTTTGCTATCGATGTCTATTTGACCAATGTTTTGGTCATTTACAAAAAGCGGTACGACGATTTCGGCCTTTACATAGATGCTGCAAGCAATATAATTGTCCTGAGCTTTAACATCTGGTACTACAAAATTTTTGTTAGATTCGGCTACCTGTCCACAGATGCCTTTGCCGTATGGGATGATGGTATGGTCGGTAGGCTCCCCGGCATATGGTCCCAACTTTAGCTCGCGTTTATCTCCATTTTTGAAATAAAAACCTACCCAATCATAATGACTTACCTGGGATTGTAAAAGGTCGCAAATAGCTTGCATTTTTTCTTCTGGACTAGATTCTTGTATTGCTATAGTGTCTATTTTGGGATAGAGATGTGCCAACATAACTTCTTTTTTTGGGGTAAATATAAAGGATTTGGGGGGGATATTTGTTTGGGATATAAAATAATAACTTTTTGATGAAGATATAAATGTGGTATGATATATATCATAGAATAATACCGTTTTGTGGAATAAATTTATCCTGAGATACTAAATTTAGTAGGAAAGTGGGTGGTACGCTTTCCTGCGTTTTTAATGCAAGAACAGGGGGAGATTTGTGTTTTTGTATGGCTCTAGTATAAAGTTTTGCCTCTGTTTCTTGCATTTTTAAAATAAATGATTTATGTTTATTATTATCAGTCGTTTATTTGGTATATTCGACCAATAAGTTTTTACAATATTGTAGGTTTCCCCATACTAAAGAGTGCTATTTTTTAATGATCTCGAGGGGATTAGCCTAGTCATTAAAATAAGGAAAAGCTGCCCAATAGGCAGCTTTTCTGTTGATATATAATAAGGTGTTTTATAGGTAGCGATCCAAAAAAGGTCGCTTACTAATTTATTCTTTTGGACTACATCATGCCAGGCATGCCACCACCCATTGGAGGCATAGCGGCTGCAGGGCTATCTTCTTTGATGTCTACCAAGGCACATTCTGTAGTGAGTATCATTCCAGCCACAGAAGCAGCATTTTCCAAAGCAACACGTGTTACTTTTTTTGGATCGATGATTCCAGCTGCCATCATGTCTACATAGGTCTCTGACTTGGCATCGTAACCGATTTCGTCTTTGCTTTCCATCACTTTATTGATGACTACAGATCCTTCTCCACCTGCATTTTCAACTATAGTACGCAACGGAGATTCAATAGCTCGGGCAACGATTTGGACTCCGGTGATTTCGTCTAGATTTTCGGAAGTAATGGCTTCCAACGCTTTTTTGGCACGTACTAAGGCAACACCTCCACCGGCTACAATTCCTTCTTCAACCGCGGCACGGGTAGCGTGTAAAGCGTCATCTACACGATCTTTCTTTTCTTTCATTTCTACCTCAGAGGCTGCTCCTACATATAGAACGGCTACGCCACCAGCCAATTTGGCCAAACGCTCTTGTAGCTTTTCTTTGTCATAATCAGAAGTGGTAGTTTCTAACTGTGCTTTGATTTGCCCTACTCTAGCTTTTATGTTTTCTGCGTCTCCAGATCCGTTTACTATAGTAGTATTGTCTTTGTCTATGGTAACGGTTTCTGCGGTGCCGAGCATAGAAAGATCTGCGTTTTCTAAAGAGAATCCTCTTTCTTCAGAAATCACTGTGCCACCAGTAAGTATAGCGATGTCTTCCAACATGGCTTTTCTTCTGTCTCCAAATCCAGGAGCCTTTACTGCTGCTATTTTCAACCCACCTCTTAGTTTGTTTACAACCAAGGTTGCAAGAGCTTGTCCGTCTACATCTTCTGCTATAATCAACAAAGGTTTTCCAGACTGAGCTACTGGCTCTAGGATGGGAAGAATTTCTTGTAAATTAGAGATCTTCTTATCAAATAACAAAATGTATGGATGGTCTAAATCGGCTATCATTTTGTCTGCATCTGTTACAAAATAGGGAGACAAATATCCACGATCGAATTGCATACCTTCTACTACATCTACATAAGTGTCGGTTCCTTTTGCTTCTTCTACCGTGATGACTCCTTCTTTACCTACTTTTTCGAAAGCAGTTGAGATCAATTCTCCTATGAATTCGTCGTTGTTGGATGAAATAGAGGCAACTTGCTTTATTTTTTCGCTAGAGCTTCCTACTTCTTTAGCTTGGTTTTCTAAGTCTTTTACCAAGGATTCTACGGCTTTTTCGATGCCTTTTTTGAGGTCCATTGGATTGGCGCCTGCGGCTACGTTTTTCAATCCTTCCTTTACGATCGCCTGAGCAAGTACGGTGGCGGTAGTAGTGCCATCACCAGCCAAATCGTTGGTTTTGGAAGCAACTTCTTTTACCATCTGTGCGCCCATATTCTCTAGAGCGTCTTCTAGTTCGATTTCTTTTGCAACCGATACCCCATCTTTGGTAACGTGCGGAGCTCCAAAGGATTTACTGATGATTACATTCCTTCCTTGTGGCCCAAGGGTAACTTTTACCGCATTTGCCAAAGCATCTACTCCTCTCTTGAGGGCTTCTCTTGCTTCTACATCAAATTTTATGTCTTTTGCCATTTTTCTTGTTTTGTTATAGGATTAAATAATTGCTAAAATGTCACTTTCGCGCATGATCAAATAATCAGACCCTTCCAATTTTAGTTCGGTTCCAGAATACTTGCCGTACAGTACAGTGTCTCCAGGACTTACGGTCATTGGTTCGTCTTTTTTTCCAGGGCCAACTGCAACTACAGTTCCTTTTTGTGGCTTTTCTTTAGCGGTGTCAGGAATGATGATTCCAGAAGCAGTAGTGGTTTCTGCAGCCGCTGGAGCTACCAAAACACGGTCTGCCAAAGGCTTAATGTTTACTCCCATTTGGTATTGTTTTTGAAATTAATTTAGAAATTTTATGTTTTGTTTTAGTCAGAAATTGTGCCATAAAGCAATAAACTGACAATATGCAATAAAAAAATGCCAGCTTGTCAGAAAGCTGGCATTTACTTATATGAAAATCATAGGGTCTTATTCGGTTGCTCCTTCTGTGTTGTCAGAAGTTGGAGTTTCCTCAGCTGGTACTTCTTCTGCAGGTAAAGTTGTTTCGGCAGGATCTGCATTTAGTTTAGATTCTGCATTGCCAGTACCTGGCAGGGATATGTTGGATAATAAAATCAACACTATAAGAATGGTTGCTAAGGTCCAAGTACTTTTGTCTAAAAAGTCTCCAGTTTTTTTTACGCCACCTATCATTTGGCTTCCTCCTCCAAAAGTAGAAGACAATCCGCCACCTTTTGGGTTTTGTACCATCACGGCAATGATAAGTAAAAAGGATACAAAGATAATGAGCGTTATAAAAATGTGAAATGTACTCATGGTATGATTATTTGTTTTGTTGCAATTGCTTTATCGCTTTTATTCGGTCTGCAAAGAAACTACTTTTTTCTGGATATTTCAAACTTAAAATTTTATAAGCTTGTATTGCTTTTTTGTACTTCTGTTGATCGAGATATACTTTGGCCAAAGTTTCGGTCATCAACTCCTCTTTTGGAAACTGATTTTTCCTTGCCAAATTTTCTGAACTATCGGATTTTTTAGGAGGCGCAATTTTTGGGTTTGCTTCTAAAAACATATCAATGCGGGTCATTTTTTCTTCGAGTTTAGACATTCTGTTCTCTTCCTCTTCTCGACTTTGTGTGCTTATTTGCTGGGAGAGTCTTCGAATGCTCGGATGGGTGCTGGCTAACTGTATCCATTCCGAAAAAGAGTATTTTTCTTCCGGATCGAAATCCAATGTCGTTTTGCTTGCTGTTGTTTTTTCTACTTGGCTTTGCTCGGCTTGTTTTTCCTTCTGCTCTGCATTGGAGATGCTACGTTGAATATCGTCTACCGCTCGGTGGGTGTCTGCTGAGACATCCTCGGGTTCGTCTTCTTCCTCTGTCGGTTCGTCCGACAAGCCGTAGGCTTCGCCTGTTGTTTCAGGAAGAGAGGTTTCTTTTGCGGTTTGTTGTGTTTTTTGATGGTATAAGTCCGGATCCAAAAGTAGGTCGGCCTCGTCTTGATTTTGTGGGATAAAATGGTCTTTTTCTTCCTCGGTGATAATCACTTTTTTGGGGAGATCGAAACTCAAACTCTCCATCTCGGAACCACTAGTGCTAGAAGGTTCGGTGGTGATGGTGGGTTCTATTTCTCCGCTGAGATCAAAACTGGGTTCGAGAAAGGTCTCTTTATCCGTGTTGCTGGACTGTTCTTGGTCGGTTTGCTTGCCCAGCTGTATGTTGACGTTTACCGTAGTGGATTGGTTAACCGATTTGTTTTCTTCTGTTTCTTTTTGAGGGATTTCGACGGTAGCTTCTTCTACTGTTTCTGTGGATTCAGCGGTATTGCTAATGCTGTCGCTATCTGTATCGGCTATTTCGCTAATCGCTGTGGAAGCGTGTAAAACTTCTTCTTCTTCTTCTTCTTCTGAAGTTTTTTCCATAGGGTCCGCTACTATGGTAGATTCCGTCTCCGTGCTCAAAAAATCAAAAAAAGCTTTGTCGTTGCCATCTTCCTCACTAGTTGGACTAGTAAACGAATTCTCTACGGTTTTAATTTCTTCTGATTCCGAAGTGATTATGGCGTCTGTTGCGTCCAATTCATTCTCTTCGGTAGTTGCTGTTGTTTCTTGTTCTGCTTCGGGCTTGCTTACTATGGTCGGTTCCACAGTGTCGAGGTCCTCGAGCAATTGTTCGATACTAATATCCTTGTATTGTAGTTCCTCGTCTTTATCTTCTAGGAAATTTTCTTCTCGTTGTGTTTGAAGGTTGTCCAATTCTGGCAATTCGTCCTCCGAATCGGTGGGAAATGGTGGTTCGTCGGGAACTACTATTGGTTGTCCGGTTTTGTCCAAGATGGTTTCTTCTTGGATGTCTATTTCTCGTATGGCAGAAGGACTCGCCATTCGACTGCTGATAAAATCAAACAATACATTGCGGTCGGTAGTGTGTGCCGCAGTGCTTCTCAGGGCGCTATTGTATTTGAAACTGCCAGCTTTCTTAAGTCCTTTGAGGTGTAAGACTCTGGCAGATTGAAAGAAGGGATAGGTTTCTATAATGTTGTTTAAAGCAGCGATTTCCTCTTGCTCAATGGAATCGGGCTTTTGTAACAACTCTATATATGCAGCTATCGTCATAGGTTTACCAATTTGCTAAAGATTCATTAAAAATATCTTGCAATATTCTTTCAAATAGAGCCTCGTGGGCTTCCGTTTTAACGGAGTTTAGTTGGGCAGTGCCTGGAAAATCATAGATAAAAGAAAATCGTTTTTCAAAGTCCACATTTTCCTTTTTGTTGTTGAAAAACCGAATGTTTACTGCCATAGTTAAGCGGTTTTGCTCTGCTTTTTGGTCTGCTGTAGCTGTCATCGGTGCGATACGGTATTCCACAATTTCACCCTCGTACAACAAATCACCATTTTCGCTGACTAGGTTTAAAGGCGACTGATTGGTGATGAGGTTTTCTAAGGCTCGGGTAAAATCCCTGTCTAGCTGTGGTTGTATAATAGATCCTGGGCTTTCGCTAGCTCTATTTTGTATAAAACGAACCTGAAAGGTTTTGGCATCGCCTACATCTCCTCCTGTAAAATTATAAGTGACATTGCATTGAATACATAGTAGTACGCAAAAAACAACTACAAGATAATAAAATATTTTCTTAAAGATCATATTGTTTTATTTTTCGATAGAGCGTTCGCTCTGAAATACCCAATTCGGCAGCTGCAGCTTTTCTTTTTCCATAGTTGCGTTCGAGGGCTTTTTTGATCAATTCAACTTCCTTTTCTTGTAAAGATAAGGTTTCTTCTTCTTCTATTTCTTCTGCAAAGTGATATTTGTCGGTTGCTGTTGGTACAAAGCTATTTTCTTCTTCGACGATTTGTGGTGCTTCGTTGAGCTGCAATACGGCAATATTGTCTTCTTCTGGAGTGGATTTATCGCCATAGATTTTATTGATCAGCTGTTGGTTTTCGGCTTGTACTTCTGCATTGTTGCCTTTCTTGAGCAGATCCATGGTGAGCTTTTTGAGATCGTTGAGATCGGCCTTCATATCAAAGAGCACCTTGTATAGAATTTCTCTTTCGTTGCCAAAGTCGCTTTCTTTCTCTTTTTGATTGATAACTGCTGGTAGGTTGGTGCCAGCAGAAGAGGGCAAATACGTTTTGAGGGTAGCTAGGGAGATTTCTCGATTTTGCTCAAGAACAGAAATCTGTTCTGCAATATTGCGCAGTTGACGGATGTTTCCTTGCCAAGAATAGCGCTGCAGCAAGCCGATGGCTTCTGGTTGTAGTTTGATTGATGGCATTTTGTATTTGAGCGCAAAATCGGATGCAAATTTGCGAAAAAGCAAGTGGATATCGTCTTTTCTGTTTCTGAGAGGACTCAGGTGTATTTCAACTGTACTCAGTCGGTAATATAGGTCTTCTCGAAATTTGTTCTTTTGTATTGCGCTTAGCATATTTACATTGGTGGCAGCCACGATGCGTACATCTGTTTTTTGGGTTTTGGAGGAGCCAACTTTGAGAAATTCTCCATTTTCTAATACCCGTAGTAGCCTTACTTGAGTGGTAAGTGGCAATTCTCCCACTTCATCCAAAAATATAGTGCCGCCATCGGCTTCTTCAAAATATCCAGAGCGGGTTTGGGTGGCGCCGGTAAAGGCGCCTTTTTCATGACCAAATAGTTCGCTATCTATAGTGCCTTCTGGTATAGCTCCACAGTTTACCGCAATATACTTACCGTGTTTGCGGTGGGAGAGCGCGTGGATGATTTTTGGAATGGATTCTTTACCGACACCGCTTTCGCCAGTGACCAATACAGAGATATCGGTGGGCGCTACCTGCATGGCTTTTTCCAAAGCTCTGTTTAGGCTAGAGTCGTTACCAATTATTCCAAATCGCTGTTTGATGCTTTGTACCGATTCCATATTAGTTGTTTTTTGAGTATCCTACGGCTTCTCCTATGAGGGTGGCAGCAGTACAATCGGTTATTTTAACGTTTACAAATTCTCCCAATTTATAGTCTTCTTTGGGGAAAACTACTACAGTGTTTTGGGTGTTTCTGCCTTTCCAGTGGGTGTCTGATTTTTTGGAGGTGCCTTCTATAAGCACTTCCTCGGTTTTGCCTACATGTGCTTTGGTGCGGTAATGGGAATGCTGCATTTGTAGATCGATGATTTCTTGCAAACGACGTTTTTTGACTTCCATTGGGATGTCGTCCTCCATTTTTCTCTCTGCCAAAGTACCTGGGCGTTCAGAATAGGTAAACATAAAACCGAAATCGTATTTAACATAATTCATGAGACTCAAAGTGTCTTGGTGATCTTGTTCGGTTTCGGTTGGAAAACCAGCAATCATATCTTGACTGATCGCGCAGTCAGGGATTATTTCGCGAATCTTATCGATAAGTGCAAAATATTCCTCTCGGGTATGCAGGCGGTTCATGGCTTGTAGCATGCGGTTGCTGCCAGATTGTACAGGTAAATGGATGTATTTGCAAATATTGTCATGCTTGGCCATGCTTCGCAATACGGATTCGTGCATGTCTTGGGGATTGGATGTAGAAAAGCGAATACGCAAGTTGGGGTAGGAACTGGCTACCATATCCAATAGTTTGGCAAAATCTACAGCCGTAGCTTGTTGGAGTTCGGAAGCTTTCTCGAAATCTTTTTTTAGTCCTCCACCGTACCATAGATAGCTATCTACATTTTGTCCGAGCAAGGTGATTTCTTTAAACCCCTGTTGGTATAGATCGGCAATCTCACTTAGGATCGATTGTGGGTCTCTACTGCGTTCGCGCCCTCGGGTAAATGGAACCACGCAAAAAGTACACATATTGTCGCATCCGCGGGTGATAGAAACAAAGGCGGATACGCCATTGGAATTGAGACGAACTGGGGCTACATCTCCATAGGTTTCTTCCTTGGAGAGGATAACGTTTACAGCATTGCGACCTTCGTCTATTTCTTTTACCAAATTGGGCAAGTCTTTGTAGGCATCTGGCCCTACAACCATGTCTACAATGCGCTCTTCTTCGAGGAATTTACTTTTGAGACGTTCTGCCATACAGCCCAAAACCCCAACTTTCATTTTAGGATTAGTTTTTTTGACCGCATTGAATTTTTCCAATCGCTTTCGGATGGTTTGCTCCGCTTTTTCGCGTATGGAGCAGGTATTGACTAAAACCAAATCGGCCTCTTGTATGTTTTGTGTGGTGTTGAACCCTTCGTTGGCAAGAATGGAAGCTACGATTTCGCTATCCGAGAAATTCATTTGGCAACCGTAACTCTCTATATATAGTTGGCGTCCATTGTTTGTAGAAGTCTCTAGCTGTAATGCTTCTCCTTGTTTTTTTTCGTCTATAATCTTCTCCATGGTGGTGATAGTACTCTTGCTTTTTGTACGAACTGCAAAGATAGTACAATATTTTTTTGTGACAATTTGGCAGGATAGGAAATTGGAAAATAAATGGGCTAGGGTAGAAGGGGTCTACTTGCTTTTTGCTGTGTATTGTTTGAGGATTTGGATAAGGCAAACATTATTCTTTCGCAATTTGCTTTTGAGTGCTTTGTTGTTGGTGTTTTGTTTTTGTGCTAAATCATTAATAATTTTGGATATAGTTGTGTTTTTTTTGCTTAATATATATTGTAGAACGGCTTATTCTCCATTGTCTTTTTCAAAAAAAAGCCGCTTGTCTTTTTAAACAAGCGACTTGTGATGATTTATTGTATTTGTTCGAGCAATACTTCTACTGCTTTTTGCAATTGTTGGTCTTCACCTCGTGCCTTCCAGCCAGGAGGGTTGCTTACCAAATAATCAGGTACTGCGGGACCATGCTCCATGTTTAGGCCGCTTTCTTTGACGTACCATGCACGGTAAGGCATGCGTACATATCCATTTTGAAGACCATGTCCTCCTGTGGAAATAACGGCGCCAAAAGTGGGTTGACCAACTAGTTTTCCGAGCTTGAGACTCTTAAAGGCATGTGAAAATATCTCTGCGTTGGAATAGCTAGTTTCGTTGCACAAGGCTACAGTTGGCTTGGTGTTTACAGATAAAATGGCGCGTTCGTTAAACGGATAATGCTGGCGAAACTTGTCGTTTTCTGCCTTCAAATCCTTAGCGGCTCCTCTAGGTACGGTATACGCATGCTGAGTGACATTGAGAACGGCCATCAATCGATCTGTAGTCCATCCTCCTCCGTTGTAACGAACATCTATTACTATTCCCTTTTTTCCATATCCGCTGGCTTTTAGCTCTCTTTCGAAACGCTCAAAACTGGTCATATTCATTCCTTGAATGTGGATATACCCAAGTTGGCCCTTGGAGTATTGTTCCACTAATTTTTTGCGAGTTGCTACCCAAGCTTGATATTGAGAAGCTCCTGTCTGATTGGTGGTTCGAACCACTACTTCCTTGCCGTTGGCTAGTTCTAGTAAAACTTCCTGATTGGCAGTCTGTACAAACAAACTATAAAAATTGGTATTCCTTTCTATTTTTTTGCCGTTTATGGCTACGATGATATCTCCAACTTTCAATTGCACATTGCCGCGATCTGCAGGGCTGTTTGGAAGTATATAGTCTATTCTCGCTCCTTTATAGTCGTGGCTCGTTTCTATTCCCAACAATCCGATGTTTTGATTGTTTAGTGTTTCGGGCACACTGCTTCTATATCCCATATGACTTGCATTCAATTGGCCTAGAAGCAGGTTAAACGCATACGAAAAATCTTGTTGGCTGGCGGTATTTAGAACTGCTGGTTTGTACTTCTTTACCAAGGTGTCCCAATCGTAGCCATGAAATTGTGGATCGTAAAATCCTTGTGTCAATGCGCGTATTCCTTCTTCAAATACCTGTTGGTTTCTCTTGCGTGTATCTACCGTATATCTCGCCAAATGAGCTAAAGAGGTAGTCTTGTCTGATTTGGGCTGTAGGCTAGACATACGACCGCCTTTCAAAAAATACAAGTTACCATTGTTTTCTCTAAATCCGTAGGCGTCATTTGTGCCAGAAATGGATTTAGGCTTACTGCCATCCCATTTTACTTTGAACATTCCTCGTCTGTTGTTACTAGGATTGGTGGCAGAAAAGTACAAGTATTCGCTGCTCGGGTCAAATATTGGATTGTATTCATTGTCTTGTAAACTGGTGACTTGTACCAAACGATCGTAGATAAAATCTTTGTCGATTTGAACTTTTACCGACTTCTTCTTGTCTTTTTTGTCCTTCTTTTTGTCGCTTGTTTTTTGATGATATGCACCCAAATCATGATCCGTCTTGGTTTTTTCCCAGTCTGCTTTTTGCAACCATAGCATCCATACATCATAGTTGATGCCGTTTCGATTGGAGGTAAATGCAAGCTTTTTTCCATCTGCACTCCAAACCGGATTCGAATCGCTGCGCGGATGCATGGATATATTTATTTTCTCTTTTGGGTTGCTAATGGACTGAATAAATATTTCGCTATCAAAATCCAAATCTTGTTGCGAATAGGCAATGTACTTGCTATCTGGGCTCCAACTTACACCATTGGCACTGGCCCAACTATCCGAATAGGTCTTGTGGTTTTTTAATTTTCCATCTTTAATGTCTGCAATTTTTAAAACAGCTCTACCTACGCGATACGCCAATTTTTTTCCGTCGGGAGAACGAACTAGGTTACTTATGTCTTCTTTGGCTTTGCTAATCTGGCTTAGCTGTACGCTAAGGCTTCTATCCAATCCGACTAGGCTGTCTTTGGATGTAGCTGTATATATTTGAAAATTCCCATTTCTGTCGGATACAAAGGCTAAAGTTTTGTCATCCAACCATACTGGCCAGCGATCGCGATAGGCGTCTTTGCTGATGTTGTTGGAGTGTTTTTGCTCTTTGTCGTTTTTTTTAACAAATATTTCCCCTTCCAAGGCATATGCAATGTGTTTGCCGTTGGGAGAAAGGGAAAACTCGGAGATGTTTCCAGATTTTTGTTCTGCTAAGGTACGATCAAATCGAAAATCCGTATCCAAATCCAGCGTCAGTTGGGTCTGTTTTCCATCTATGATGGTGTACATCATAAATAAAGTATGGTAAAAAATAGTTCCATTACCAGAAACGGCGTATTCTGCCACACCATTTTTGGTCTGCTGACTAAGCGCTTTTGGATTGCCTTGTGCCGAGCCACTAGGGGTGAGAGATTGTTTGTAAATATTATATCTGCCAGAGGCAGCACCTATATAATACAGCTGGTTTTGCTCGTCCCATTTTGGACTGTGTTCGTTTTTGTTGCTATTGGTTATTTGGTGGTATTGCTTCGTTGCCAGGTTGTATATCCAAATATCCTTCTGTGCCGGACCTTCATAGTCTTCTCTAGATGTTCTACAGGCACCTCGCACAAATGCAACGAATTTTCCGTTGGGAGATAGACTAGCAGCTGTGCCATAAGCTTCTATTAGCTTAGATGGGGTACCCCCTGCTGGCGAAATGCTATAAGTTTGTGCATCCCACTCTGGGCCAGAGCTTATACGCTTGGTCTGAAATACAATCTTGCCATCTTTGTTCCAACTATGTGCAATATCCGTACTAGGATAAAAGGTGAGCTGCTGTAAATTGCCACCATTTGCATCGATTCGAAACAAATTGGTGTTCCCAAATCGATTGCTGCTGAATACCAATGCGTTGCCCTCTGCATTCCATACTGGACTGTGATCGTTGCCCTGATGTATGGTAAGACGCTTGTATTGTTTGTGGTTAAAATCAAAAGTCCAGATGTCCCCCTGATAACTAAATGCCAATCGACTGCCGTCTGCATTTAATGCTGGTTGGCGCACAAAACTTTGTTGGGCTTGTAACAATGGCATGCTACAAAACCACAAGAGTAAATAGGTGAATTTTTTCATAGGAAGTTAGTTTTTTTTTTGATAAAGTGAAAATAAGTTTAATCTGCATACTATAATAGGACTTCTGCTGTTTTAACTTTTTGTTAAGAATCGACATGCAAATATGATTTTTAAAAAACATTATTATAATTTAAATATTTAGCTTATTCACTTCGCTTTATGATGTTTTTGATTAAAATTAAATAAAGGCTTTTGGGGTTTTCTCCTTCAAAAAATTCCGACTCACCGATGAAATAAAAAAAATTGATATATTTTTGTAGCCTTAAAACCGATAAGATGGCGAAGAATTTAGTGATAGTGGAGTCCCCAGCCAAGGCTAAAACCATAGAGAAGTTTTTAGGTAAAGATTTTACCGTAGCTTCAAGTTTTGGGCATATTTCTGATTTACCTTCCAAAGAACTGGGAGTGGATGTAGAAAATGATTTTAAGCCAAAATATGTAGTAGATAAAGAGAAGAAAGCGGTAGTTAAAAAACTAAAAGATTTGGCAGCTAAGGCAGAAATGGTCTGGTTGGCTAGTGATGAGGACCGCGAAGGAGAAGCTATTTCTTGGCATTTGTTTGAAACCCTCAAACTAAAGAAAGATTCGACCAAACGTATCGTTTTTAATTCCATTACCAAAACTGCTATCCAAAAGGCCATCCAAAACCCAAGAGATATCAATTACCACTTGGTGGATGCCCAGCAAGCAAGGAGGGTGTTGGACCGATTGGTAGGTTACGAGGTGTCTCCAGTACTCTGGAGAAAAATCAAATCGGGTTTATCGGCAGGAAGAGTCCAATCTGTGGCTGTACGACTTATTGTAGAGCGGGAAAGAGAAATTGATGATTTCACACCAGAAGTGTCGTTTAAAGTTGCTGCAGTTTTCGAAACTGCCAAAGGAAAAATGTTCAAAGCTAGATTGCAACCTAGTTTTGATTCCGAAGAGGATGCTTTGTCTTTTCTAGAGAAAAACAAGGAGGCCATCTTTAAGGTGACGAAAATGGATAAAAAGCCGGCTAAAAAATCACCTGCTCCGCCATTTACCACTTCTACGTTGCAACAAGAGGCTTCTAGAAAATTGTATTTCTCGGTGAGCAAAACAATGACCGTGGCGCAAAGATTGTACGAGGCAGGTTTTATTACTTATATGCGTACCGATAGTGTGAACTTGTCTGGAGAAGCAATTGCCGCTGCCAAAAATGCCATCCTAAGCAACTATGGAGATGCCTATAGCAAAACTCGAAATTTCACTTCTAAAAATAAAGGAGCACAAGAGGCACACGAAGCTATTCGCCCTACAGATATGGGACGTATGCAAGTGCCCGTAGAAAGAGATCAGGCACGTTTGTATGAGCTGATCTGGAAACGTACTATAGCCTCTCAAATGAGCGATGCGAAATTGGAACGTACCAAGGTAACCATAAATGCCAATACCCATGACAAAAACTTTATTGCCAATGGAGAAATGATCAAATTTGACGGCTTCCTGAAAGTATATCTAGAAGGAACCGACGATGAAGATGTAGAACAAGAAGGAATGTTGCCAGAGATGCACCAAGGGGAAAATCTTCAAAATATAGAAATGGTAGCCACACAGAAATTTAGTCGTGCTCCTTATAGATATACCGAAGCTTCTCTGGTAAAAAAATTAGAAGAATTGGGAATCGGACGTCCATCTACTTATGCACCTACAATTTCAACCATTCAAAATAGAAGTTATGTAGAAAAAGGTACTGTAGAAGGAAACAAACGATACTACGTAGAACTTCGCTTAGAAAAAGAAAACATTGTTTCTAGTAAGCTCAGCGAAATGGTGGGCTCCGACAAAGGCAAATTGGTGCCTACCGATATTGGAATGATTGTTAATGATTTTTTGGTGGAAAATTTCGCTACCATACTCGATTATAATTTTACAGCCAAAGTAGAAGAAAGCTTCGACAATATTGCAGCGGGGAACCAAGACTGGACTGCGATGATGAAAAGCTTTTACAAAGATTTTCATCCAGTGGTCGAAGATGTGTCAAAAAATGCCGAAAGAGCTAGTGGAGAGCGTGTATTGGGAGTAGACCCAAAATCTGGACGCCAGGTTTCGGTACGCTTGGGTAGATTTGGAGCTATGGTACAGATTGGAACTGCAGAGGAAGAAGAAAAACCGCAGTTTGCAAGCCTATTGCCAGATCAATCTATTGGCACCATCACCTTCGATGAGGCTATGGAGCTCTTTAGTTTGCCTAGGAAATTGGGAAGTTATAAAGGAGAAGAGGTAGAGGCTAATGTGGGTAGATTTGGACCTTATGTTCGCTTTGGAAAGAAATTTGTTTCTCTAGCAAAAGGAGAAAGCGTTTTTGATGTTACCTTCGAAAGAGCAGCCGAACTTATTGCTGCCAAAGAAAAAGAAGATGCCCCTATTGCAATCTACGATGGACTTGAAGTAACCAAAGGAAAAGGTAGATTTGGTCCATTTATCAAATGGAATGGCATGTTTATTAATGTCAATAAAAAATACGACTTCGACAATCTTTCTAAAGAGGATATCGAATTCCTAATTCAAGATAAACTGAGAAAAGAAGCCGAAAAACTGATCCAGGAATGGCCAGAAAAAGGTATTCGAATTGAAAAAGCACGTTGGGGACGACATAATATTATTAAAGGGAAACAAAAAGTGGAAGTGGCAAAAGATGTGGATGTCACCAAGTTTTCTTTGGCAGACGCGCAAGAGATATTGGAAAAGAGTGGACCGAAGAAAAAAACAAAACGAAAAACAACCAAGACTAAAAAGAAGTAAATGGGTTTAGATTTTCTGGCACCTGTAAATGAGAAAATAGTTGCACATACGCAATTACTGCCCGAGCAAACCCTTGGCAAATCTATAAAAATACACACCAAAAAAAGAGGGATTCCTGCTCTGGATGGGGTGCAAATAGCGATACTAGGAGTACACGAATCGCGCAACGCTTCTTCGCTAAGGCCAGAAATATTAAATATAGACGAGATCCGCAAACAGTTCTACAAGCTCATGTTTGGTAATTGGAATGCTACTATAGTCGATCTCGGAGATATTATTGCCGGTGCCCAAGTATCGGACACTTATTTTGTGACTACGGAAATTATCACATCTCTACGCAAAAAAAAGATCACCCCTATTATTTTGGGAGCTAGTCAAGATATTACCTATCCTATATATAGGGCTTTCGACAACTCGGGTCGCATGGTTAACATTACTAGCATCGATAGCCATTTTGATTTCGGATCTGAAGAAGAACTGATCTCTTCTCATTCGTATATGAGCAAAATTATATCTGATACACCTACCAATCTCTTCAACTTTGCCAATATAGGTTATCAAAGTTATTTCAATGCTCCAGATGAAATCGACCTCATGGAGAAGCTTTTTTTTGATGCCTATCGATTAGGAGAAATAACCTCCGACATGAGTTTAGCCGAACCAGTATTGCGTGATAGCGATATCGTTAGCCTCGATTTTAAGTCGGTAAAAGCTTCGGAAATAGGATATTCTAGCCATTTTTCGCCCAACGGTTTTGACGGTAGAGAGGTATGTGCTCTAGCCCGATATGCGGGGATTTCTGACCGGGTGACGGTTTTTGGGATGTTTGAAATGGAAAACAACCCCCAAGCCGCTCAGTTAGCTGCACAGGTAATGTGGTACTTCGTAGAAGGTTATAGTTTTAGAGCAAACGAATTTCCGTTTTTAGATCGGTCAAAACTACTCAAATATATCGTGCCCATAGACCAGCACGAGGACCTCTGTTTCTTCAAAAGTAGTACAACAAAACGCTGGTGGATCGAAGTCCCAACAATTTTGGATTTGTATAATAAATCAAAATTACCTGCGTTATTACCATGCAGCCATGGGGATTATTTGGATGCTTGCAACCAAGAAATTCCAGAAAGATGGCTCAAAGCTTATAAAAAGAGTATAAGCTAAAAAGTTGTACTGTTTAAACCATAAAATTAATTTTTTGATGTTTTAATTATATCCGTACAATATTCGCAGCAATTAGATGTTATTATGTTGTAGAGTATTTTTTTGGAATATGCTTAAAACATTAATTGAAATTTAACCTAAAATATGAAAAAGCTTTTGTTACTTTCCTTAGCAACCGTAGTGTTGTTGTCTAGTTGTGGTAGACGATCGAATGATAGAGGAGAGCTAGTTGGTGTAAAAGGAAAAAAGTGGTTTCCCGAGAAACCCTATGGAATGTCGCTGATTCCTGGAGGGTCTTTTACCATGGGTAAGGCTGAAGAAGATATCGCCCAAACCAAGAACGCGCCTACCAAAACCGTTACGGTTCGTTCTTTCTATATGGACGAAACCGAAATTACCAACAGCGAATACCGTGAATTTGTAGATTGGGTTAAAGACTCTATTATCCGTACCAAATTGGCTATCCTAGCCGATGAATTGGGAATGACCCCAGATGATGGTGGTATCGGTGAATACGCCTTTAGGGATGCAGATACTACCAACTTGTCTGTTTATGACAAATATATGTTGGATAACTATGCCGCAAATGGTGGAAACGAATTTGAAGGTAGAGCACTTAATAGAGAAATAGAGGTGGTATACGACAAATCTGAATATCCGGATGAATACTATGCCGAAATTATGATTGACTCCATTTATATCCCGATAGAAGAATCCTACAATGGGCAAAATACGGTGGATGTAGAGAAATTGAAATACAGATACAATTGGATGGATATTCAAAAAGCAGCCAAGGCAAAAAATAAAAGTAGAAAAGACTTTATCGTTAGCGAAGAGATAAAGATATATCCAGATACAACAGTGTGGATCAAAGATTTTCAGTACTCCTACAACGAGCCGATGCACAACGATTATTTCTGGCACGATGCTTATAGCGAGTATCCTGTAGTAGGGGTGTCTTGGCAACAAGCAAAGGCTTTTTGTAACTGGAGAACCAAAAAGAAAAACGATTTTCAAAAAGATAAAGGAAAACAACCTGTAAACCAATTCCGACTTCCTACAGAGCACGAATGGGAATATGCTGCCAGAGGTGGTATAGAAGGAGGTACTTACCCATGGGGAGGGCCATACATCATCGGAGATAGAGGATGCTTCTTGGCAAACTTTAAGCCAAGTAGAGGAGATTATGCAGCAGATTTGGCCTTGTACACTGTAGAAGCAAAATCGTATGATCCAAATGATTACAACCTTTATAATATGGCTGGAAATGTATCCGAATGGACCAATACGTCCTACGACCCTAGTGCGTACGAATACGTTTCTACGATGAACCCAAATACCTATGATGACAACAACAAAAGAAAAGTTATTCGTGGTGGATCTTGGAAAGATGTAGCTTACTTTTTGCAAGTAAGTACCAGAGACTACGAATACAAAGATTCTGCTAGAAGTTACATTGGTTTTAGAACTGTACAAGATTATATGGGTACCGAATCCACACCAAACGGAAGCAACAATCGAAATAGAAGAAGATAATGCAAATAGGTGGGTTTAATGAAATAGAAACCAAATACTTAATTATATTTACTTAACTTAAATTTTTTTAAAACGAGAAATTATGGCACAGTCAAAGTCAACAAAGAAATTATTTAATATGGCCTACGGTCTGGGAGCGTCTGTAGTAATTATTGGTGCATTGTTTAAAATATTGCACTGGGAATTCGGACCGCTAACTGGTGGATTGCTTTTGGCAGTAGGTTTGATAACAGAAGCACTTATATTTGCAATATCTGCTTTTGAACCAGTAGAAGACGATTTAGATTGGAGCTTGGTGTATCCGGAATTGGCTGGAGGTCAGGCTGTAAAAGGTAAAAAGAACCAAGCGAAAGAAATCAAAGAAGCGGAGGCATCTTTGTCTGATAAACTAGACAATATGTTGAAAGAAGCCAAAATTGATGCAGAATTGATGGAAAGCTTAGGAACGAGTATACGCAATTTTGAAGGAGCCGCAAAAGGTATTGCCCCTACCACAGATGCGATGTCTTCTACCAAAAAATACTCAGAAGAAATGTCCTTGGCAGCGGCCCAAATGGAATCTCTAAACAGTTTGTACAAAGTACAGTTGGAGAGCGCAAGCCGTCAGGCCAATATAAACGAAGAAGTAGCACAAAATGCCGGATTGTTGAAAGAGCAAATGGAGTCCTTGGCGACCAACCTTTCTTCTCTAAACGGTGTATATGGTGGAATGCTATCTGCTATGGCCCCTA
This sequence comes from Flavobacteriaceae bacterium, assembly GCA_025800395.1. Lineage (GTDB taxonomy): Bacteria > Bacteroidota > Bacteroidia > Flavobacteriales > Flavobacteriaceae > JAOXRU01. The sequence continues at coordinate 51,226 of JAOXRU010000239.1, read as the reverse complement.
AGCGTTAATTTCGCTTAGTTATTATTAACCTTAGTACTAATAAAAATCTATTTTTAACATGGCAGGAGGAAGTTCACCAAGGCAGAAGATGATCAACTTAATGTATTTGATATTCATCGCAATGCTGGCCTTAAACATGAGTAAAGAAGTGCTTTCCGCTTTCGGATTGATAAACGAGAAATTGGAAGCTTCTAATAAGAAAATCACTGAAGGTAACTTAGCTTTTATGGGAAGTTTAGAAACCAAAGCAAGTGAAAGCCCCGAAAAATACGGGCCTTTGGTAGAAAAAGCACGTAAAATCAAAACGCTTTCCGATGAGTATTACAACTATTTGGAAGAATTGAAGAAAGCGGCTACAGCCAAAGTAAAAGACAAAAAAGACTACGAAGTAATGGATAAAGGAGATTTCCTAGATACCAAATTCTTCCGTGGTGATAAATATACCAAAGAAGGGAAAGAGTTTGTAAATCGTATCAACTCATACCGTACAGAAGTCAATACCATTTTAGGTGAGAAATTTGGCGAAGTTACAGAAGCAGTAAGTGTACGTTTCCAAACTGGTGACGAAAAAGGTAAAGTGAAAAATCGCGATGGACAAAAGGTAGCTTGGTTGTCTTACCACTACAAAGGTTTCCCATTGGTGGCTTCGCTTACCAAGCTTACCAATATGCAAGCAGATATCAAAGCTACCGAGCAAGAAGCACTTTCGGCGATGCTTACCGGACAAATGAGCAGCGATATCTCTATGACAAACTATACCACTTTGTTGGAACAAGAAAAATCTGCCTTCTATCAAGGAGAAAAGTTTGCTGGTTCTATCGTATTGGGTAGAAAAGATGCAACTACTAGACCAAACCGAGTGGAACTCAAAATGGACGGTCGGGCACTCAAAGAAGGTTCGGATTTTGTTATCGAGGATGGTCGTGTAAAGCTTACCGTAGGTGCGGGTAGCCCCGGAGATCACAAGATCGAAGGTAACCTTGTCTTTGCACAAGATGGAGAGGAAATAGAAGTGCCAGTAGATGCTACTTTTGCTACCATTACCAAGCCAAATGCAGCTGTAATTTCTGCGGACAAAATGAATGTAGTGTATCGTGGGGTAGCAAACCCGATTACCGTATCTATTCCTGGTATTCCAGACAATAAGGTAACGGCTAGTGCTCCTGGTCTAAACAAGATAAATGGAAGTCGTTATGTCATGAAACCACGAAGTGGTAGAGAAGTGACTATAGTTGCCAATGGCACCTTGCCAGACGGTCAAAAGATTTCTACTCCAGCAAAATTCCGTATCAAAGATATTCCACGTCCTACAGGTACTATCCGTGGAGAGTCAGGAAGCATTAAAATGAGCAAAAACAATCTTGGAATCTCTACGATTGGTGCCATTCTAGAAGACTTCGACTTCGATTTGAATATTCAGGTAACTGGTTTCAAATTTAAAGTACCAGGGCAGCCTACGGTAAAAGTTAGAGGAAATCGTTTGAATGCTCAGGCCAAATCGGCGCTCAAAAGAGCCAAAAGAGGGTCTACTGTTCAAATCCTTGATATCGAAGCGAAAATATCTAATAATAGATCATACAGATTGAAAAAAGTAGCTCCAGTAGCTATTGATATTACAAACTAATAAAAGTTTATTTAAAAATGAATTGGAAAAAATATTTATGGATCGCAGCTGTAATTTGTATTCCGGCATCCTCTTTTGCACAAGCCAATATTCTCAATGCAAAAAAGCCGCAGGAAATCGGAGTGAAAACCGATGAGCAAATTGCTGCAGACAATGATGCGCCGCTACCATATGCCTATGTAGATGATAGGGACATCCTTTGGTCGAAAACCGTATGGGAAATCATCGATTTGGATGAGCGAATCAATTTTCCTTACTATTATCCAACCGATACCATAGATATCGGGCCAAATCGCAGATCGTTGTTTCAAGTTTTAGTCAAAAACATCAAAAACGGGACTTTGACAGATGTGTATACAGATTCGTATTTTACTGAAAAAAGGAAGTGGGAAGATTTGACCGCAACCATGTCCAAAATCGATACCACCGATTATGGTTACGACCAGATAAACGCTGGTGAAGAACTCTCTCAAGAATATATCAACAGAAGAGATCTTACTGGTGCAGATATCGAGCAATGGCGAGTAAAAGGACTCTGGTATTTTGACAAACGCTTGGGCGAACTCAAGTATCGTCTTCAAGGAATAGCACCTGTTGCTCCAGACGTAAACACCATCGATACCGATCAGGTAGATATGGTAGAGTTGTTTTGGGTGTGGTTTCCAGCGGCAAGAGAAATACTGCACGAAGCAAAAGTGTTTAACCCTCGAAATACTGCACAGCCCATATCCTTTGATATGTTGCTAAATGCTAGACGTTTCAATGGTGTTATCTACAAAGAAGACAATGTGCATGGCGATAGGAATGTAAAGGATTATATCCCAGAAAATGCATTCATGCAATTGCTAGAGGCTAGAAGGATAAAAGAATCCATTCGAAATCGCGAGCAAGATATGTGGAGCTACTAGTATCCATTATCCAATTCATATAAGATTAAAAAAAGACTTCCTGATTCGGAAGTCTTTTTTTGATATAAACGGATCACAAGCTGCTTGTGCTAGCTATTGTCTCGTCCTTTTAGTGTATTTTTGCCTCATGGTAGATGTAATTATAGTAGGCCTAGGGGTTGCGGGTATGGCCATGTGTGAAAGCTTGCGCAAAAACAATAAATCCTTTGTAGTTTTTGATGACGATTCCCAAACCTCATCCAATATAGCTGGTGGTATGTACAATCCCGTGGTACTCAAAAGATTTACGGGTGTATGGCGAGCAGCCGAACAGTTGGCCATAGCCAAAACCTTCTATCGGGATGTAGCACAAATCTTGGGAAGCGACTACGATATTCCTTTAAAAATTTTTAGAAAATTTGCCTCCATAGAAGAGCAAAATAGATGGTTTGAAGCTTGTGACAAACCCCATTTGAGAGCCTTTTTAGCAACACAATTGGTTCAAAACAACAACCAACACCTCAAAGCGCCATACCATTTTGGAGAGGTAAAGAATACGGGGAGAGTGGATATAGGTGGATTGTTGAAACATTATATGCAATTTTTAGAATCCCAAAAACAATATTTTCCAATTTCTTTTGAACATCAAGAACTGATCATCGAGCCAAAGGCAGTGTGCTATAAAGAATGGAAAGCCCAAACCATTGTGTTTGCAGAGGGCTTTGGACTCAAAAAAAATCCTTTTTTTAATTATCTACCTTTGCATGGTGCCAAAGGACAATTGCTCACTGTAAAAGCTCCTGGTCTCCATTTGGATGCGATTTATAAGGCTGCTGCATTTTTTATCCCCTTGGGAGACGATACTTATAAAGTAGGTGCAACTTATGAACATGGAAAAATGAACAATCAAATAAGTGAAGATTCCAAAGAATTGTTGCTAGAGCGTATACAATCTCTGACCGATATGCCTCTGGAGGTAATAAGACAAGAAGCTGGGGTGCGTCCTACGGTAAAAGACCGCAAACCACTAGTAGGACAACATCCACTGCATCAAAATATGTATCTCCTCAATGGTATGGGAAGCCGCGGGGTGATGATTGCCCCTTTTGCTGCACAGTTGCTTTACCAACAAATTTATGATCAGAAAGCATTGCCTTCCGAAATGGATATTCGCCGTTTTGAAAAAGAATGGATAGCTAAGACTCCTTAGTGTCTTTTGGAGCGTATTTCACAAAAATATTGATCCAAATATTGCGAGACAAACGCAGAATTACAGGCATAAAGGCAACTATGGTAATCGCAATGGCGATAAAACTCGTCTTTAGACTGCTACCCAAAAATACCTTTGAAATTATAAAAGCAGCTACTGCAAAGGCTACACCCAATGCATAACTCACATACATAGCTCCATAAAAAAATGAAGGTTCTACCTGGTATTTCAATCCACAATTGCCACAATTGTCATGCATATTGAGCGTTTGATTAAAATTGTACAAGTTTTTGGACTTGTACATGCTTTCATTTTGACATTTGGGACAACTACCTTTAAAAATGCTATTGAATTTGGATCCTTTTTTAAACATTGCGAAAAAGTTTTTGCAAAAATACATTTTTAATTTAGTTTCGCCAGTAACATAAGTGACACATCATGATTAATGTACACAATTTGTCTATTCTATTTAGTGGGGAGTATTTGTTTCAGGAAATATCTTTTCGTTTAAATCCCGGAAATAGGGTAGGACTGATCGGAAAAAATGGAGCTGGAAAATCCACTATCCTCAAACTGCTTTCTGGTGCGCTAGAGCCAGATGAAGGGAGTATAGCCTATGCTAAAGATTTAAAAATAGGAACGCTCAAACAAGATTTGGAATTTGACTACGGAAAGACGGTACTGGAAGAAGCTTATACGGCATTTGATAGTATCCAAAATATGGAATCGCGTATGGAGCAGATAAATCATTTGCTGGCAGAAAGAACAGATTACGAATCCGAAGCTTACCAAAACCTCATCGATGAGCTATCCGAAATTACAGCCCAGTATGAAATGCTCGATGGCTATCACTACAAGGGAGAAACCGAAAAAGTACTTCTGGGATTAGGTTTTAATAGAGAAGATTTTGACCAGCCAACCGATACTTTTTCTGGGGGTTGGCGTATGCGCATTGAATTGGCAAAACTACTGCTACAAAAAAATGATGTTCTCTTATTGGATGAACCTACCAATCATCTTGATATTCGCTCCATTATTTGGTTTGAACAATGGCTCAATCGATATACAGGTGCCGTAGTGTTGGTTTCTCACGACAAAATGTTTTTGGACAAAGTATGCAATCGCACTATCGAAATTGTTTTAGGTCGCATTTACGATTTTAATAAGCCGTATTCTGGCTATATGGACTATCGCATGGAAATGCTAGAGCAACAGCGAAACGCGCAGAAGAATCAGGAAAAACAAATTGAGCAGACCGAAAAACTTATCGAACGTTTTCGTGCAAAAGCTTCCAAGGCTAGTATGGCACAGTCGCTAATAAAAAAACTCGACAAAATAGAACGTATAGAGGTGGACGAAACGGATAATGCGGTAATGCAATTGCAGTTTCCTGTTTCTGTAAATCCGGGGAAAGTGGTAGTGACTATAGACCATGCTTCCAAAAACTATGGAGATAAGCAAGTGTTAGATGACATCAATTTGCTTATAGAGCGGGGGAGCAAAATTGCTTTTGTAGGGCAAAATGGGCAAGGCAAATCTACCTTGGCCAAAATGATCGTTGGAGAAATTCCTTTTGATGGGCAAATACAGTTGGGACACAATGTACAACTAGGGTATTTTGCGCAGAACCAAGCGGAGTATCTAGATGGAGACAAAACCGTGTTGGAAACTATGGAAGATGCGGCCACAGATGGTAATCATACCAAAGTTAGAGATATGCTCGGGGCCTTCTTGTTTCGCGGCGATACTGTTGAAAAAAAGGTAAAGGTGCTTTCTGGAGGAGAAAGAAACAGATTGGCCCTTTGTAAAATGTTATTGCATCCATTTAATGTCTTGGTATTGGATGAGCCTACAAATCATTTGGATATTTTATCCAAACAAGTACTCAAAGCTGCTCTGCAAAAGTTTGAAGGTACTTTGTTGCTTGTTTCGCACGATAGGGATTTTTTGCAGGGACTCTCCAATAAGGTGTATGAATTTGCAGATCGCAAGATCAAACTTTATTTGGGTGATATCAACTATTATCTAAATGAAAAAAAGGCGGAAGATTTTCGTAATATTGAAAAAGGAAGCCCCCAAAAACGTGAAAAGCAAAGCAAAAAACCAAATTTGTCTTACCAACAACAAAAAGATTTAAAGGGATTGAAAAATAAGTTGAGTAAGCTAGAGGCTTCTATTTCAGACTTAGAGAAAGAGATATTGAAAATGGATGTGCAATTGACAGCGGACACGACCCTCTTGGAAACACAACCAGATTTTTTTGATGTATACCAAGGAAAAAAACAGCTTTTGGAGGATAAAATGGGGGAATGGGAAGCCATATCGGTGCGAATAGATTCTATATAGCGCAATTTAAATCATGCATTTCATCGATTATTTTAGGCTAGTTTACTGATATTTTCTATTTTTACCCCTTTAAATGTTCCCCAAACATGAATAAAATAGTCTATATATTAACTGGCTTGCTACTGCTGTATGTTCCATCGGTCTTAGGACAGGATGATCAAAAAGAAATATTATTGGAATTTTATCGGCAAACCAATGGAGCCCAATGGGATATTCCATGGGATCTGCAACAAGAAATGGATCAGTGGTATGGTCTGGAGTTCAAAAACGGGAAATTGGTCCGTATCGATTTGGCCAACAACAACCTTCAAGGAAGTATCCCATCTTCTTTTTACAACCTGATTGATCTTCAGGTACTCAATTTGCATGCCAACAATTTAAAAGGAAAGATTTCAAATCAGTTAGAACAATGGAAACATATCGAAGTAATTGATCTATCCTATAATTATTTGGAAGGAAATTTGCCTAGCCAAATAGGTAGCTTAAAAAGACTAAAAGTGTTGAAACTAGAGATGAATTTGTTGGAAGGTAACTTGCCTAAGGAACTCGGAAATTTGAAGGTACTAGAAAACTTGAGCTTGTTCAACAATCGTTTTAGAGGAAATATCCCACATGAAATTGGTGCATTAAAACAATTAAAACTACTGTTGCTCTCTAGCAACAAATTAAATGGTGTATTGCCCAATAGTATAGAAAATTTAACTGCACTGAAACGTCTAGAGTTGTTTGATAATAAGCTTTTTGGGTCTTTGCCTGCGAATTGGTCTGGATTAAAAAATTTAGAAGAATTGATCCTAGCCAACAATGGTTTTACCGGTGTTATCCCAAAGTCTATTGCTAAATTGGGAAAATTAAAAACTTTATTACTATATAAAAATAAGTTTTTTGGCGTTATAGATAATAATATTCTACGTATGCCCAGTCTGGTGGTCTTCGAGTATGATCGATATTTAGAGGTCGGGTCTTGGAAAAACCAAAAGACGAAAACACGTACGGCAAACACTATTTTTGATGATATGAACGAATAATAAAACAATTAAAGAATAATAAGAAAAACAACCCCAAATAAAAAATAGATTATCTTATTGTAATACATCGATTATATTTCGTTTATTATGATAATTGTATTATTTTTATTACACAAAACACAAGTCATGAAAAATATAACCTTCATTTTTTGCCTGAGTTTTTTGTTTGTTACTCCGGCAAAGGCTTCCAATATGGTGGATGAAAAAGCCTTATTGATCGAATTTTATGAACATACCAAGGGAAATTCTTGGTCTAAAAAATGGGACAAAGATCTACCTATTGAAGAATGGTATGGCATTACTACCGAAAATGGTCATGTTGTTAAGATTGAACTCCCAAAAAATAATCTTAGTGGAAATCTTCCTTCTTCTATTTTTAAGTTACCGCAATTGAAAGAAATCAATTTGTTTTTTAATCGCATCGAAGGTAATATCCCTTGGACTTTGAGGGAAGCCGAAAATCTCGAAGTACTCAATTTGGGACTCAATGTACTTGCGGGAGAAATACCATCCAATTTGGAAGGTTTAGACAAATTAAAAGTCTTGAAGTTGGACATGAATCGGTTAGTTGGAAGTTTGCCAGAAGCGATTGGAAAACTGAAAGCTTTGGAGGTGCTTGAATTGCAAGGGAATAATTTAGAAGGAGATATACCAAAAAGCCTAGGCAAAGCAGGAAAATTGCGTGTACTCAATTTATCTAGCAACAAATTTAACGGTAGTATACCAGCGGAAGTAGGAAATCTTTCAAATCTTAAGGAATTGGGATTGTTTGATAACAAACTTTCTGGAAAATTGCCTTACCAAATTGGAGATTTACGCCGGTTAACCGAATTGATGGTAGCCAACAACGAACTCAATGGTTTTATTCCCAAAGAAATTTCTAACCTCAAATCCCTACGTGTTTTACAACTGCAAAACAATAAATTTAATGGCGGTTTGGAATTTAATGTAAGTGAATTGCCTGCATTGGTTCAACTCGATTTTGACGAGCCTAGAAAACCGCGATTCAAAAGTTTAGATAAAGCAAATTCTCGTTTGGCGAATACTATCTTTGCCGATGATGAAGACGATAATAATTAATACTATTGCTTATTCCTAAGTTTAGTTTTTTAATTTAGAAGAAGAGACTGTCACTAGATAGTCTCTTTTTTTGTACGCATCCTAAATTATCCTCTTCCAAGCTATTAGTGTAGGGTTTGTATGTTGAATACCAGTATTTGAAAATGGTATAATGTCTTTGCAATTTACAGCGATATTTTTGTATCATGGGAAAACAGCTGTATATACTTACAGATAAGGATCATATTGGAGTGGACTTGGACCAACAATTAGCTGCTAATGTACTCCTAGAAGAACAATTACGGATAGATGCTTTTGCCAAATATGGTATACAAAGCAAGCGCATCTACTGGAGAGATAATACTATAGATTTTTACATTGCAGACATGGCACTAGTACCTAGTACTTGGGACTATATATGGCATATAGATGAATTTTGTGCTAAGATGCGATCTCTACAGAAAAAAACTGTTGTTAATCAATCCTGCAGCGCTTATGATATGGAATCTACACAAAGGCTATTTAAAGCATTTTGAAAGCTTGGGGATATAAACCACCATTTTCTATTCCAAAACAAATCCCATAGATCTCAAATCGGTATTTGAGGAACTTCAGACCGATACGATAGTTCTCAATCTTTGTATTTCTCCTGGGGGAAAAGATACCTATAAAAATCTCCATAAATGAGTATCATAAAAAGAACAGGCTGTATCAACAATTATTAGAAAAACAAAAGATGATGTTGCAGGCTTAGCAATAACAGATAGAAACCAAAGGAGAGATATCTTTGGTGTATATAGGTGGGGTGTTTACCCATGCTGTGCAAAAAATGGCAAAGCATGGAGAATTTAGAGTACAAGACGATTTTGGTGGAACTATAAGCCTCTACAATCCTAAGAAAGATGAGATTGCTTTTGGGCAAAAGATTATAGAGGCTTGTCCACACATGCCTTATTATGCTAGAGTAGATTTGCTTTGTAACAATAAGATGTTTTGGTATTGTCCGAAATTGAACTTATAGAACCCGAATTGTGGTTTGGTTTACATTCAACTGCTGCCAATCTCTTGGCAAAACAGCTTGCAGCGTTATAGCCAAAATGATATATCTACCGCATATTGGGGCTTATAGAGCAACGACATGCACTGATGCCTTGCATAAAATCCATTCCCAATGTCACCATATGGGTTCCACGAGTGAAGCCTTGTATCGTATTCATGTTGAATTGAAAACCATATGCCACATAGAAATTGTTTTTTTTGATGCCTACCATGGGGATCAATGCCAGTGGTTTTAGCAATTGATCGTTGAGAAAACGATAGGAAATGCCGGCCCACATATAATCTTCTATGTCTTGAATTTTTCGAACCTTCATATTGATATCTGTGGTGGAACGACCGTCCGATTCCAAATACTGAAACAATATAGAAGGCTCATATTCCATATGATAGCGCCCTTTTCGAAATACATATCCCGAATATAAATAGTAGTTTCGCAAATTGCGAGGTTCGCTATCGGATAGTACCTTTAGCTTCTTTGGCAGGATATTGATGGCATTTAAACTTGCATAAAATCGATTGTGACGATACAATACACTAAGATCGAAATTGGAGTTGTTTTCACTCAAATCTTTCTCCGCCGCATAAATGTCATCGTTGATGTCATTCAAGTCTATTCTAAATTGAGTGAATTTGTACGAGGCACCAAAAGAGAGAAATCTATCTGGGTGCTGACTCAATGTTAGGTGGTGCGCAAAACTCAATTGCCCTCCAAATTGTTTGGTGTTTCCATTTTTGTCATTAAAAACAATAAGTCCTACAGCAGAACGATCTGATATGCGACCATCGGCTGCTATAGATTGGGTGTCGGGTGCGTTTTTTACACCTACCCACTGGGTTACTCCGCTCAAACGTACCCGAATATTATCCCCCAATCCTGCAAAGGCAGGAGATAGTAAAAAATAACTGTCGCCCATATATTGTGAATGCAATGGTAAATTGTATTCTTGTGCCTGTTGCAGCATAGGAAACATGCATATACTAAATAACAACAAACGTCTTATGAGTTGTGTTTTCATCCTTCTTTTTGTAACCATAATTTTTTTTGATTTATTTGCCCTAGTTGTCATAACAAAAGTTTTTATCGAATGAGACTAAAATGTCCAAAAAAGGACCTGTTGTCACTTTCTTTATTTAAATAGATTAAGTACCAATAGTCGCCTGAGGGTAGCGCCAAATTGTTGAAGGTTCCATCCCAAGTTTCGGATACTGGGAAATGTTTTATCTTTCGACCAAAACGATCATAGATTTCTACTGTAGCATCTGGGTATCCTTTAATATTGCCCAGACCCCATTCTTCATTTTCTCCATCGCCATTTGGCGTAAAATAGCTAGGCATTTCTACATCCAACCATTCGACTGTTATTTCCTTTATGATTTCACAGTTATAAGTGTCTTTGATCCCAACGGTATAGGTGCCAGACCGCTCAAATAAAAATTCATTTTCTGAACTGTATGGGCCGCCATCAAAGCTGTATTGATAATGGCCTGCTCCGCCTATACCTTTTGCTTCTATGGTATTTATGGTATGGTTGCTTAGGATTAATTCAAGTTTTGGAGGTGGGATACCTATCAAAAAGGATAGCGTTTCATTGGTGCATCCATTGGCATGAGTGATTTGCAATTGGTGTTCTCCTGCAGAAACTGCTCGAAACACATTGCTTAGCTGTGTTGTGCTGGGGTCTCCGTCTAAGGTATACAACAATTGATCTTGTAAGCTAGGAGCTACATTTATGGTAACACTGTTGGTAATCTCTCCTGGCGATTTGCAGAAGTAATCGATGTTTAAAGTTGCACTCAAATCTACAGCAGCTTCTAAAGTAACTGTTTTTTGGGTGGTACAATTTCTACTGTCTTTTACAATGATTTGCACATCTCTATCGCCTCGCAAATTGTTGAAAAAGAAGTTGTCTGTCTGAAAAGGTTCCCCGTCAAAACTCACAAAATACGGCGCGGTACCTCCTGTAACTCCCAAGGAAATATATCCATCGCTACTTCCTTGACAGCTTTCATGTGCAATCTTATCAATGGTTACTTCTAGGGGTTCAGGTTCCTTTATTTCTATGGCAACCCTCTGAGAAGATACCATACAGCCATTGCTGTCTACAATGATAAATTCGTGGATGCCAGGTTCTAGGTTTTCAAATACTGGGTTGTCATCAAACTTTTTAAATAATGGGCCTTTTGCGTATTTAATTACTCCTGTTCCACCTGTAACTTTGAAATGAATGCTTCCGTTGTTTTCACCATGGCAGTCGACATGTTGTATAACGGGCGGTAAATATATGATTGGTGATGGGGATTGAATGTGTACCGTTTGCGATACGACACGGCAATCACCACTATCTACTTGTACTTTGTATTGACCAGAACCTAAGGCTTCAAAACTATTTTTGATTTGTGGACCTTTTAGAGTAGTGTTGGTGGTTGCATCCAATAAAGTATAGGTGTAGTTGCCTACACCATGGGAAGCATTGGCCAATATGCGGGCGGTTTCTTGCCCAAAACAGGCCAGTACTGCCTGTGTTTGGTCTATAGAAACACTCAGATCCAGTACCTCACCAATAGACACCTTTTCGGAAGCTACAACACAATTGTTGGCATCTTTGGTATAAAAAGTGTAATTTCCGGGACCTAAGTCATAGGTAGTGGTGCTGTCAAAATTGATATTGTCTTTGCTAAACTGGTATGGTGGAGTGCCACCACTTGCGAGAAGCTCTATCTGAGCGTCTTGCAAACAGCTTTGGGAACGAACAATGGCAGGAGTTAGTTCTAAAGCTGTTGGGGCAATCACAAAGAGATTGTCTTTGGAGTCGGTGCAGTTCCAACTGTCGGTTACAACTATTTTATATTTTCCAGAGCCCAAATTACTAAATCTAGATGTGGTAATACTGCCTAAAGAATTATCATTTTTGAAAAGTTCGAAACGATAATCTCCCGAACCTCCAATGGCAGCTACATCTATAAATGCGGTATTGTCGGTTGCGCAAAGTAGTTGGTGCCCAAATATTCGCGCATCCAAAACCAAGCTAGGTGGAGGGGATAAACGTATGTCTTTACTTCGTTCGCAGCCTTCTCGATCTTGGATGGTAATCGTATAGTCCGAAGCTGCCAGACCTGACCATATATTTGTATCCGAAAAATCATGAAGAACCGTATTGGTATTACTGTCTTTGAGTTGGTATTTCCAATTGCCCCAACCGCCGCTACCCATAGCTTCGATACTACCGCCAGTATTGTCGCAGTTTACCTCCGAACGTATGGCCAAGGCCACATCCAAAGACCCCTCGTTGGGTTCCAGTATTTGAAAACTGCGTACTTGTTTACAGTTCGGCGCTTGCTCTTGTTGTATTTCTACGGTATAGTTTCCTGAAGAGAGTGTAATAGGGGTAGTGAGAATGTCCAATTCTAAATTGCCCGAAACTCCAGTAGGATTGCCAGTATCGGCATTGCGTATGAGATAGGTAAAATCTCCGACATAAAGGTTGTCTTTGACTAACAAACGAATACTTCCAGTTGCACTGTTGGCACATTGTACTGGACGAATATCGGATAATTCTACTTTGAATTGGTTGGGATCGGACACTTGATGTTCGATCCGTAAAATGCATCCAGTATCGACATGGCGAATAACCATATGGTAGTTACCTATAGCCAAATTGTTGAAGCTATTGGAACTTTGCCAGCTCTGTCCATTATCTATACTGTATTCTAGTTTAGAGTTGTCTGCACTGGTGGTTTGAACTTCCAATCGGATATCTTCTCCTGGAGAGACGCAACTATAAGCTTTGGTGGTTTGCTTTTGCACACCAAGTAGTTGATCTAAAGGAGGTACTTGAATAGATTTGCTTGCGGATATACAGCCCAAATTGTCTTGTACATGCACTTGTACAGTGCCTCCTGCCAAATTGCTAATGTTGTAATTGGGACTGCTACTTTCTTCTATGATATCATCTGAAGGGTCACCTGGGGTAGCATTGTCGTATTCGAAGTGTACAATAGGATAATTACCACTACCACCACTTACGCTAGATAAATCTATTTGTACTTCTGCCAATACAGGAGTATTGCCACTATTTGGAAGGCAGCTAAACTCTACTAAGGTTGGATCGGGTATGAGGATAACATTTGGTTCGACTATCGCCTGAGATATGCGACCCACACAGCCATGACTGGCGGTTGCTTCTATGGTGTAGTTTATACCAGAATTACTTCCTTCTAAAGCTGAAAAAGTTGCCTCAAAATCACTTTGTTTGGTGGGTAATATGGGGCTGCTCAGCGTGCTCCCATCTTTTTCTACAATGCGAAACGAAATAGGACCATGTCCAAGATCTTCCACACTCACGCTTATGCTGCCATCATTTGGAGTTCCAAAACAACTTTCGTTGGTGAAGTTATCGATTTGTGGATTTACAGTTTGGATCGGAGGGATACTTACTTCTATTTGCTTATTGCATGTGATACCATTTCGATTATTGTGCAATGTGAGGTTATAGTTTCCAGGGAGATGTAAGCCTTCAATTATCATAGATTTGTTGGTGGCTGCCAAATTGTTGATTGCTGTGAACCCAGTTGGTCCGTTTAGAGATATGGTAAAATTGTCGGTATTTGTACTGCTGTCTCCACCTTCAAACGCGATTAGGATATTTGCCGATTCTGGGCTAGAACAGCTCAGGAGCTTATTGATTTGTGAATTGAGTTGTAGAGGTGGAAGTATATGGATGGTTTTACTGTCGGTGCAACCGTTTTGATCGGTGATGCGTATGATTTGCTCTCCCGAACTAAGGTTGCTTAGCGTATGGGGGAAGCTCGAAACGTTGATCGGACTGCCGCCGTTTATGTCTATGAGGTAAGGGCCAACACTAGCCGTATCTAGGGAGATGCTAACTTCAAAATTACCCTCGCTACTCACACATGGATTGTCGAGATTTAAACTTATTTGTGGGCTTGGATCTTCCTCTATGACTAGGGTATCGCTAGCCAAAATACAATTGGCAGCATCTTTTACATATACGATGTAGTTGCCTTTTTCTAAGTTTTCGAATAACCCAGTGCTGTTGCTGCTGTCAAAATCACTCATTTGGGGAGCTGAAGCACTTTCCTCTCTAATCAAATAACGGTATGGGACCATGCCCAATTGCCCTTCTACTTGTATGCTACCACTGCTACCACAACCACTGTCTCGCTCTATAGGACCAGCACTCCATGCTAAAGCTTCTGCTACTTCGGTGATTTCAAAGTTATCAGATGCTTTTATACAGCCATCTTGAGGTCCTCCATTTTCGGAAAAGAGTACATAGTACTTTCCTGGGGGTATATCGCCACCGATGTCAAAAGAAGTGCTGAAAGAGGGTACACTGCCATTGGGTAGACCTGTATTGTGGTGTCCATTGCTAGTGATAACTGTATAATCTACAGAATTGGTCCCTGGTGAAGGATTTACAAGAACCTCTAGTCCACCGTCGTTTGCCCCTTTACAACTGGTATTTCGAACCGCCAAGATGTTGCTTTGCAACTGAGAGCTCGCTGCTATAGGTACGGTGGCTTCTTGTACAAATTCACAATTTTTGGAGGCATCGTGTACTACAAATGTATAGGTAGTACCCGGATTTAGATCGGTAAAGGTAAAACTATTGCCGCCACTAGATTGATTCCAAGCAGGATCGCTAGCCGAAAATTCTGGTGCAGGAAACAAAGCAAAGAAAAATGGCCCACTTCCCAGGGTGTTGCCAGAAGTAGAGGCTGTTACGGTCATTTGTCCGCTGTTGCAACTTGCACTTCCACTAGTGGTAACGAGTACGTTGGGAGGAGAGGTGATCGTTATTTCTTCGGTAATTACACAATTATTGGCGTCTTTGATACTTAGTTGATAGATACCAAAATCAAGATCTTCAAAAAGATGGGTGTTGTTATCAGAGGTAGTGAAACTTTTGTCGACTCCTAGAGATGCATTGGTAAGGGAGTAGGTGTATGGAGCAGTTCCGCCAGTTGCGGCTAGAGAAATACTACCCAGTTCCTGACCACCAGCATTACATTGGATACCTTGGGCGATAGCGTGGGAAACTATCGGCTCCAATTCGCCTATGGTGATCTGCTCTTCGCTACTACAATTTTTGCGATCGGTTATTCGTACAGTATAGTCCCCAGCAGCTAAAGAGGTGGTGCGCCTTCCATAGTTGGTAGCGGTCGTATTGTTGATTATTCTTATGGTGTAAGGACCTAATCCTTTGCTGGTGTCGATTACGAGGTTTAATGTACCTGTTTCTGTGCCATTGCACAAAACATCGGTTTTGCTTATACTGCTAAAAGCAGGTAATGGACTTATAGGTGTTACCGTTACCGTATTACTCTCTCTGGTGCAAAGTTTTGTATCTGTGACTCTAAATCGATAATTTCCAGCATTATTTGTTTTAAAAGAAAAACTGTTGCCATTGGTGTTGCCCAAATCTTGATACGCCCCGTCATCTTTGGAGACGGCTAAAGCGTAGCTCGGGTTGTTGTTGTCAAAATTCCCCCCATTAATTTGGAGTTGGATGAGAGCTTCTTTGTCGCAATGTAAGTCTTGAGTTAAGGTGGTGTTTATAGATAAAGCTGGTGCGATAACAATGGTTTGCTTATCGGAAACACAGCCAAACTGATCCTTTAACTGTACTTTGTAGCTACCATTTTGAAGGTTATTGATACTAAAATCTGTTGTATTAGCGGGTATTGGTGTTTGCCAAGGACCGTTGTCTACTGCATATTGGTAATTGCCATTGCCACTGCTTACCGCAATAGAGATACTTGCTTGGTTGTCTTCCAGATAACAATTAATTGGGCTTGCTTGGAACTGAATACTGTCTGGTGCATTTATGGTAAATACTTCGCTAAATGCATGGCAATTGTTGGCATCTGTAACTTTTATCTTGTAGTTCCCAACTGGTATTTGATCTATCGAAGGATTGGATTGCTGGGAGAATCCGCTAATTTCTGTCTCATCCGAATGTACCAATTGGTATTGATATGGGCTGGTGCCGCCAGAGGCTGTGGTGTTTGTCGTGGCAAAAAAGAAATTGTTGCATTTGGCTGGATTGCTGATGCTGCTTGTGGCTTTAAGTGGATTTGGTGCTGTGATGGTAAAATTTATGGTTTTGTTGCAATTACCATCACCGCTTGTCAGTTTCAAACTGTGGTTTCCTGTTGAAAGATTTTCTAGTGTTAGTCGATTTGTAGATTGTGGACTAGAAATGGCTTCATTGTTTAGCTTGTAGGTATATTGTTTTGGTGTGCTGTTTTCCCAATTGCTTACGTCTACAACGATGCTCCCATCTGAATCTCCTGCACAGCTGGTAGATTGTTTTTCCACTATTTGGGCGTCAAATGCTTTGTTGGAAGCCACCGATACAGGTATAGCAATGCTATTGGAGCAGTTTTCTCTTTCTTGAAAGACAAGGATGTTGTCTAGGCCAAAGGCCATGCCTAGAGACCATGGAATAGTGGACATCAATTTGAGCTGTACTTTGCTATGGTTGCCAGGATCCATAGTGAAACGATATTTTTGCCAATTGCTATTTTTTTCAATTAGTTGGGTTTGCTTGGAATCTAAGATATTGTTGTCGGTATCTCGCAATTCGATTAAAATATCAGGATCGCTCAGGCTACTGCCGAGTGTCAAAAGATTGAAAACTGCGAATTCGATTTCGATCTCCTTATTAGGAGAAATGTCATTTATTTCATGTGTATAAAAAGAACGATCGGAGCCACTCTCGGGCGAATGTATAATCAAAAATCTTCCATTGGTATTCCCATCTGCATCGTTTGGGGTTTGCCAACTGCCATTGTGGTTGTTGACGATACTAGAAGTTACTGTATATTCCCCTGCATGGATCCGATCTGCTGGTGTAGCCTGGGCTTCAAAACTTAGATGGCTTGTAATACTCGGGTGTGAGTTGCTAAGACCCTGCCCAAAGTTTTCTTCAAATAGCATATTGGTCTCTGAGGTGCTTTTTGAGGCATAATGTAGAACGATATGATGATCACCTGGATTTAAATTCACAAATTCCCTTTGGTTTATGGGGTTGTAGGCCATTCCATCCAATTCATAGTGCAAATCATATGCATCTTTGTTGTTTATTTGTAAATCTATGGTGGCATTGCCGTCGCAATGCGTGTTTTGTGTGATTTGATATGTCGGAACGGTTATGGGAGTTGGGATGTCAAAAGTTTTTGTCAGTACGCAGCCCAAGGCATCTTTTACTTGAATAATATGGGTACCAGGACTGAGCATAAGGCTACTATTGTTGGAAAAACTGCCTCCTCCAAAACGATAGCTATATGGTGCTTCACCACCTTCAACATTTACCACCTGAACTTCGCCTCTGCCTGTAGTGCTATCACAGCTTGGAAAGCGATTTAGGATTACATTGGCTGTTAATGGACGTGCCGCTTCGTTTAGTGTAAAGGTTTCCTCCAAAAAGCATTCTCCGCCATTTTTGCGTTTGCGGATGTCAATGGTATAGTTTCCTGCTTGTAGTTGGGAAAACAATCCAGAACTCTGGTAGCTATTTCCTCCATCGATACTAAAATCTACTTCATATCCTTTGGAATCTGTGAGTTCTATAAATATTTGTCCAGAATCTGCGCCTTTGCAGCTAGGATTTTGGTGCGATCTGTTGTAGGTGATTTCGGTTTCATTTATGATAGCAATGGCGTTACTTTCTATAAAACACTGTTTACTATCGATCACCATTACGGTATATACACCTGGCTCGTTAATTTGTAGGACAGAACTCGATTGTATTTGATCTACAGCTGTTCCAGGGTTGCTGGGATTGAAAAGAGATTGCCCATTTTTGCTTTTCAAAACATAATGATAAGGAGGGGATCCGCCTATAGCTTGCATTTCCAATTTCCCGGGACTACAGTCTATACTTTTACCATGAGATAGAAATCCTTGCAAACTTTGATTGTCATCAATTTCGATGGTAGAAGTTGCAACACAACCATCGGTTGTTTGTACTTCTATTTCATAATCTCCTGAGGATAGCTGGTCAAACAAAAAGTTGTTGTCGGTTATCAGTCCGCTATTAGAAATTGGGCTATTGTTTTTTTTGAGAGTGTATCTATATTGCGGAGCGGCATTGTTGGCGTGTACCCGAATGCTTCCGTTGTTGTTACCACAGCTTACATTTTCTTTAAACAATTGCAATTGGAGATTGCGATTTTGTACCACGATATTGTTGTATACAAAATCACAACGATCTTCGCTACCATCGTTAGAACGGATGCGTAAGGTATAGGTGCCAATATTCTCTATTTGTATGGGGTTTTGATTGCTGTAATTGGTGCCATCTAGGCTGGTTTCGTAATTGGCTGGTAGGTTGGAGATGCTGATTTCCCCGGGGCTGTTACAATACATATCTTTGACTGTAATTTGTGGGGAAAAATTGTTTTTGAATACGTGAAAGAAAAAATTTCCAAAACAGTTATTTTGTAGGGTGATTCGAACACGATATGCCCCAGCTTCGGTAAGCTGAAAGCTCTGGCCGTTGCCTACAGTTTCATATGTACATGTAGGACCTATGCTAGCGCATTTTCCTTCTAAGCTGTTGCTGCAGTTGTTTGCATTCAATTTTAGCCATTCCACTTGCTGCACATCCCGCATATTTATGTTTAATAAACGGGAATCATTGTCGCCGCAAAGAAAAATTTGAGGCATTTCATTTCCATTGTTAGGACAGATTTCCATATTGTCTGCATATATAGATATGGGATTGGTAGTGATACCTATAGAGGATTTGACTGTAATCTCTTCGGTATATCCAATACATGGTGGATTTGCTGTTACGGTTACTTTATAAGTGCCAGGATTGCTTACTACGATACTTGAATTGTTGCCAATAGTGTTGCCAAAGCTATTTGTCCAAGTATAGGTTGAAAAACCTTCACCGGCATTTAGGGTAATATTATTTCCACACAAGAGTTCTGTTCGACTAAAACTACAGCCATTTAAACTCAATTGTACAAAGGAGGGACCAGGGTTGCCTACTGCGCAGTTGTTTTTGGAGGAACTACTACCTATATCGTTTTTCATTTGGGTATTGTGTGTGCCTCGGTAGCTGGCAAAGGATTGCAAGCCGATCAAATTGCCACATTTTTCTTTAAATACATCGCAGTTTGGATTGATTTTTAAACGAACCTGTATGTCGTAGGCTGGGTCAAATGTTTCTACCAAATTGTCGGGGATTTCAAAAAGCAATTCGTTTTTGTCGGTATCGTAGGTGTGGGATACTCCTGATGGTAGAACCAGACCATGTGGCACAAAGATAGCTTGTGGGCTCAGTGGTAATCGAATTTTGGTTTGTTGTAAGTCTTCATTTCCGGTATTTTGAAATTGAATACGGAATATCATCTCGCTTCCCAACTGTAAGATATTGTTGCCCAATGCACTTCCTGTGAGATCTTGTGGTTCCATTATCAAGTCTAATTTTGGAAGTTCTATTTCTGCTGCAAAGGCTTGTAAATACAGATAAAATGCGTCGGTTTGTGGTCCCAACTGCTGGTATTGTACATCTATTTTTGTTTCGCTATTGGAAATTGTTGTGTTAAATGGATTGGGGATGCTATACCAACTACTATCCCAGCCTAGGCTATTGGTGTTGGTAGGAGTACGGTTGTTGTTGTGGTTAAATTGTTGGGTGATTTGGCTGTCAAAAAAATCGTTTTCAGAACGAAAGATACCACCATTTATTGGGCTAAAGTTGCTGTTGGCTGATGGTTTTATGCGAACTTGAGAGCCTACACCACTTCGATCTGCATCGAGTACCCCATGTCCCAAACTGAGATTTACAGCCCCTTGTGATTTGGTCAAAAACGAATCGAGGCTGTTGGTGTAACTATGGCCTTTGTCTATCCGAAACAAACCGTCTTGAATCGAAAACTTTTTGGGAGATAAACTCGGATCTTCAAACACAACCACCATGGTCCATCCTGCCGTGCTCCCACCAGATATCCAGCCTGTTGTGCCAACTACATCTGCGATGGTGTATGTGCCACTGGCATTGGGTAAGGCTTGTAATATACTGGTGATATTGATGTAATTTACATAAGGTGCTTGGGAAAAAATAGGGCTGTCGCCTTGGTCATAGATGTTGGTGTAATCAAAAGCACTGGGACTGTTGGGACCCAATTCGATATAGTTCCCATTGGGGATTTTTAGTTTTACTTTTTTGTAGTTTTCTAGTCGGTTGCTATCTATTGGTGGGTTGGTGTCTGTGGGACCTGATGTGCCGTGCTCATAGGGATATGTCCCACCCCAATACAAAGCGGCATAGACAATTTTGGTACAGCTATTGTTTGGAATTTCCAATTGGGCACTGCTAGAGCTAAATGTAGTATTGTCGTCGTCGATATCTATATATGACATCGATAGATCTTGATTGTTTTGGCTTCCAGTATAGCTTAGATTTGTGCCTATATTAGGGTTTAGGATATTGTTAGAAATGATGCGAATATCTCCACGAATCGTTTGCTTCTCACTGGGCATACGTTCTTGAAAAGCACTGCCAGTTTGGGCAATACCAATCCAAGTAGATAAGCAGGTTGCGATTCCCAAAACGAATCGCCAGAGAGACTTGTGTGGATCAACTAGCATTTTTACTCTTTAGGTTAGGTAATTTGGGGTAAATAAATTACTCTTTTATTTTAACCTAAAAGTAAGAAAAAAACTACAGTAGAAAGAATAAAAGTGGTTAACCTTGCTTAAATTGTAGTAAAAACAGTACACAATGTGGTAATATGTTTAAAAACCGAGGTGAAAGCGTCAATAGTTGCTAGCAATTATTGGTTGTTTTCTTGTAAATTTAAAGTGTCTTTCATAAAACGGTTGAGCTTAGCCATTTCTTTGGAGCCTGTGGATTTACCAATACGACCAGCAAAGTACAATACAAACCATGCTACCACCATGAGAATGAGTAAAATGATTTGTGAACTATAGGGTTTGTTGAGTGTGTGATTGGAGAAGGCCCAAGTTCCAAAACCAAAAAATAATCCGGCAACAACGAAATGAAAAAACATAAACATTGTCCATACCGTAGGGTTTGGGCCAAATAAACCTTTAAGCAAGGTGTGTTTTTCTGCGGTTTCTTCTACTTCCAAATGCAGTTGTGGGGACCAAAAATGTTGTTCCTTTTTGGGTAGTTTTATAAATATGTGGTCATCTACTTGTGTAATGATAAAGTTTTTTTGGATTTTTTTTGCATCCAGAAATGCTTGGATTACTGCTTCTTTATTCAAAGTAAGCTCTCTTTGAAATCGTGGTCTCAATACGATATCATTACTTAATTCCATTTAGATTGATTTTAGTTGTGGGTAGAAGATACAATATTTTTTGAAAGATGTTTGATGAAATGATTTAATTACTATGATTTAGGCACGTTTTATGTTAAAAAAGTGCTCTTTTACCAAAATCTGTGTTTTTTGTAGATCTATTTATAAATTATTTTTTTGATTTATTTGAAAGGCTTTCAAGGGAGCGCAGGTCAAAAACGGTGAACTTCCCAATTTGTACCAGGATATTCTTTTTATGGGGATTTTATCTTTCCACTGCTAGCCACCTTTCCTTTTCACATAAAACCCTACCTTTGTGCCCTCAAAACAGAAGGTATGGGTGGAATAGTAGCAATAGTAGGTAGACCAAATGTTGGAAAATCTACTTTTTTTAACCGATTGATTCAAAGAAGAGAAGCTATCGTAGATGCGGTGAGTGGCGTAACTCGCGATCGTCATTATGGAAAATCAGATTGGAATGGAAGGGAGTTTTCCCTTATAGATACTGGGGGTTATGTAGTGGGAAGTGACGATATATTTGAAACTGAAATAGATAAGCAGGTAGAATTGGCCATAGATGAGGCGGATGTGATTGTCTTTATGGTAGATGTAGAAACTGGAATAACTGGTATGGACGAAGATGTAGCCAATTTGTTGCGGAGAGTAGATAAGCCAGTATTATTGGGAGTAAACAAAGTGGATGCCAGCAATCGCTTGCATGATGCATCTGAATTTTATGCTCTGGGTCTTGGGGAATATTTTCCAATTGCGTCTATCAGCGGAAGCGGTACAGGAGATTTGTTAGATGCTATTGTTGCTGCATTGCCAGAAGAAAAAGAGGAGTTGGATCCAGCTTTGGATTTGCCGCGATTTGCTGTAATCGGAAGACCAAATGCGGGGAAATCTTCGTTTATCAATGCGCTCATTGGAGAAGAGAGATATATTGTAACAGATATAGCTGGTACCACCAGAGATAGTATCGATACCAAATACAATCGTTTTGGTTTTGAATTCAATTTAGTGGATACTGCGGGAATTCGAAGAAAAGCCAAGGTAAAGGAAGATTTGGAGTTTTATTCGGTTATGCGATCCATCAGAGCTATAGAACATGCAGATGTTTGTCTTTTGGTAGTAGATGCTACCAGAGGATTTGATGCTCAGGTCAAAAATATATTTTGGCTAGCAGCCAAAAATAATAAGGGGGTTGTAATTCTCATCAATAAATGGGATTTGATCGAAAAAGATACAAACAGTACCAAGCGATTTAGCAAACAGATCGAAGATGCTATTGCACCATTCAACGATGTGCCTCTAGTCTTTATTTCTGTTAAAGAAAAACAACGTATCTACAAAGCCATAGAAACGGCCGTACAAGTATATGAAAACAGATCGAAACGAATTCCTACTAGCAAACTAAACGAGTATTTGTTGCCTATCATTGAGCAAACGCCACCACCAGCGATCAAAGGAAAGTATATAAAAATTAAGTTTATCACCCAATTACCAACCAAATACCCACAATTTGCCTTTTTTGCCAATTTGCCGCAATATGTGAAGGAACCTTATAAACGTTTTCTGGAGAATAAATTGAGAGAGCAATTTGATTTTAGAGGCGTGCCTGTGCAAATTTTTATTCGAAAGAAGTAATAATTTGTTAGGTTTTTATTAACGCATGGATGGGTAAACCCTAATTATATGTTAAAAACCCTGTATTAGACTTTTCTATATTAAACCTTAGGACTAATGTGCAGTCTTAGGTCTTACATTGTATCTAAAAGACTAAAATTTACTAACTGATGAGACATATAGTTTTGTTTGTACTCCTTTGCATAGCAAGTATTGCTGCGGCACAAACTTTTGAGGTGAAAGGAGTGTTGAAAGATAAAATAACTGGAATGCCTTTAGAATCTGCTACCGTATATGTGCAAACGATTCAAGATAGTACACTCATTAGTTACGCAGTAACCAACAAAAAAGGAGAATTTGAAATAGGAGGACGCACCAAAAAGAAAAAGTTGCGATTTATAGCATCTTACACTGGTTATCAAAAACTTGTAATACCTATCGATCTAGGCAAAAGAAGCATCGACCTTGGAATATTGATGATGGAAGTAAGAACAACCCAGCTGAAAGGGGTAGAGGTAGTTGGAGAGGGAGCTCCTGTGCTGATAAAAAAAGATACCTTGGAGTTTAATGCCAATTCATTTAAAACCAAACCTGATGCAAATGTAGAAGAGCTGTTGGAGAAACTACCTGGCGTAGAGGTGGACAACGATGGCAAAATAACCGTTAATGGCAATGAAGTCAATGAAGTATTGGTGAATGGGAAACAGTTTTTTGGCTCAGATCCCAAAATTGCGACAAAGAACTTGGGTAAAGATCTCGTTGACAAAATTCAAATTAGCGATACCAAAACCGATTCCCAACGTTTTACGGGAAAACGAAGTAATTCGGATAATAAAAGTATCAATATCACCCTCAAAAAAGGAAAAGATAAAGGTTTTTTTGGAAGAGTTACCGCCGGATACGGCTCGGATGACCGTTATGAGCTCAGTGGTATGCTCAATTATTTTAAAGGCGATCAGCGTTCGAGTTTATTGGCTAGTTCCAACAATATAAATGTATCTGGGTTTTCCTATGATGAGGTTTGGGATATGATGGGAAGTAGTGCAGGAGATCTTAGCTACAGAAGTAATACCAATCAGGGAATTACTGTAAATAGTAATGTAGGGGTCAATTTTGTAGATCAGTGGGGAAAAGGTAAAGAGTTTAGTTCTGATTATTTTTATGCTACTTCCGACAATGAACAACGCACCAAACAATTGAAAGAAAATCTATTGCCAGATAGTCGTTTTTTCACCAAAGAAGATGGTTATTCAAATACCATTAGCGATAGTCACAAGACCAATCTGAAGTTTGAAATGGACATCGATAGCATGACTAGAGTCGTTTTTCGACCTTCTTTTTATTATACTACAGGAGAAGATGTAGAAAAATCGGACTTGATATCTTCCGATGCCTTGGGTGTAACTTTGAATACCAACACAAGCAACAGACAATCGATGGACTCTAGAAAAAACTTCGAAAGTGAGATTGAAATTATTCGCAAGTTCGGTACCAAAGGAGCCTTTCTAGAATTGGAAATTGTAAATGAAGTAGTGGATAATTTTGGAGAGAGTTTTGTAAAGAACACCAACCAAGTGTACAACAATCTTGGCAATGTGGCCAATAGCACAGAGATAGATCGATTTACAGAAACCGATGCGAAAAATACCTTATTAGGATTTAATTTAGAATGGCGGATGCCCTTATTCAAAAACTTCTTTTTTGATTTGGAATATGTGTATGAGAAGACCAAAAGAGAAAACGAAAAATTGGTTTATGATTTGGATACGGATACCTACAGCGATTTTAATTACAATTTGAGTTCCCTTTTGCGCACCGACAACCAAATGCATCGTCCTTTGGCAGGTTTTAATTATGATGGAGATAAACTCAGTTTTGGATTGATGGCTGGGGTGTCCAACAACCAATTGGAGAATAGAGATGGATTGCAATCTATTGGTTTTGAAAAAGAATTTAACGACCTGGCACTAGAGGGAAGATTGATGTACAATATGGGTAGAGGGGAAAGATTTCGTTTGCGCTACAATACCAATAGCAATATTCCTAGTGCCTATCAGTTGCAACCGGTAGAGAACCAAAATAATCTATCGAATATCGTAACTGGTAACCCCAACCTCAATCGTACGTATACGCATCGTTTGCGTTTTGGGTATAACAAATATGATTTTAAAACCCAGACAGGGATGTTTATGCACGGAAACATTAGTTTTGTAGAGGATGCTATTGTGCCGATAACCCTTACAGATGAAAACTTGCTGAGACGTACAACTTTTACCAATGTAAGTGGTAACAAGTCAGCTTGGCTTGGAATCTATTTTAATAAAACCATAAAAAACGACCATTTTACCAGTAGATGGAGTCTACGATTTAATGGTAGCTACAATAGGAACAACAACTTTAGTAACGGTTTGGCTTTTTCTTCGGATGGTATTAACCTATCCCCTCGTCTTTCTGTAAACTTCAATTACAAAGAATGGATAGAGATAGAACCTAGTTATAATTTGGGTTGGAACAATGTATCTTATAGCTTAGAGAATTTTGAAGAGGAAAGTTTTTTAACCCATCAAGCAGGTCTAAGAACGACTACTTTTTGGCCCAAAAACATCGTATTTGGAAATGATATTACCTATAGCTACAATCCTAATGTTAGTGGAGGGTTTGATGCCAGCGCAGTATTGTGGAATATGAGTTTGGGGTTAAAAATGTTTAAAGATAAAGGCTTGCTAAAAATAAAAGCATATGATTTGTTGAATCAAAAAATCAATACAACAAGAACGATTACTGCAGATTATATACAGGATTTCCAGTCTAATGTATTGCAGCGCTATTTTATGTTTAGCTTTACGTATAAAGTCAGCCAAGTAGGAGGAAAGAACAAAGGTCGGAGAGGGAGACGATATTATAGTAGAAGATAAAAAGAGCTTGAATTTTTAATGCTGCTCTTTATTATTTGTATTCTTTACGGAAAAAACAGATGGATGCCAACAAAAAAGTCGTCTCAGAAATCATTCTAGACGACTGTTTTTCATTTTCAATATAGTGTTCTCAAAAGAGACTGATTTTGATTCGAATTTAGGAAAAGTACATTTGTTGTTACAGGCAAATCGACGAATATACTTTTTAAAGGGGTGGATGGTTCGTTTTGTTCGATATGGCACCAAGTTTACCAGCTTCCAGAGGCGCCACCGCCACTAAATCCACCGCCGCCAAAACCACCAGAGAAGCCACCACCGCTACTCCAGCCACCACCGCTACTCCAGCCACCGCCAGAACTTCCGCTGCTCCAGTTGCCACGGCCCATATTGCTAAGAATAATGGCATCCCAAACACTATCGGAAGAAAACCGTTTGCCTCCACCGCCATGGCCGCCTCCCTTGTGGGATTTGAAGATAAGATATAGTATGAGAATGATAAAGGCCAATAAAAGCATAAGGAAGAGAATATCCGATATGTCACTTTCCTTGTTGAATTGTCGAGTCTCTTCATACTCCCCTTGCATGGTGTGGTAGATGGCCAATACGCCAGTACGCAAGCCAGCATAATAATCTCCTACCTTAAAGTGTGGAATAATGTCGTATTCTATGATTTGTTTGGAAGTATAATCTGTAAGTAGATGTTGTACCCCATCGCCTGTGCTTATGGCTATTTTGCGATCGTCTTTGGCTAGCAATATTAAAATGCCATTGTCTTTGTCTGCCTGTCCAATACCCCATTTTTCTCCCCATTGGGCTGCCATATAATTGATGTCCTCTTCTTGGGTGCTGGCAATAATTGCCACCACGATTTGGGTTGAGGTAGAATCGGCATAGCGTATGAGATCGTGTTTTAATGCTTGCGCCTCATTGGGCGATAGCAAACCGATATAGTCATAAAGACTGGTTTGCAGAGCTGGCTTCTCTGGAATACCATCGTTCTGGGCGAAAATAGTTGCCGTAAAAATCAGAAACAGGAAAAATAGTCTAACTTTTAGATATTTCATCTTGTAATTCGTTGCTGTCGTTGGCTTCCCAAGGGAAGTGTTTTTTTAGTTGCAGCCCCGCTTCTTGTATGCCAGCAATGAGACCCTTAGCAAAAGCTTGTTTTTTGAAATACCCAATCACGATATCTTTGGTGCTATCCCAAAAATTGTCGGCGACTTTTTGGTGAATGCCTTCGTCTCCATAAATCACAAATTTGTGGTCGGCCACGGCGATATAGAACAATACCCCATTTCGTTCTTTGGTCTTGTCCATTTCCATTTGGTGAAACAATTGGACTGCATGTTGTAGATGTTCGCCCTCCCAATGTTGCTCCAAATGTACTCGGATCTCACCAGAGGTGTTTTTTTCTGCTTCTTGGATCGCTTGTACAATTTGCGCTTCCTCCGCTGCAGTTAAAAAGGCTTCGGTTTGAGCGTTCATTTAATTGAATTCAAAATTTACATCCGGTGCTTTTTCTGCTCCTTCTTCTGCTTGGAAACCATGCATTTTTTCAAATCCAAAAAAGGCGTTAAAAAGATTAAAAGGAAATTGGCGAATATGTGTGTTATATACTTTGACCGCTTCGTTGTATCGATTTCTAGCTATAGTAATGCGGTTTTCTGTGCCTTCTAGTTGGCTCTGAAGCTCTAGAAAATTTCGATTGGCTTTGATATCTGGATAACGCTCTACGCTTACCAACAAACGAGATAAAGCACTAGACAATCCACTTTGTGCTTGTTGAAACTTTTGTATGGCCTGAGGGCTAAGATTATCGATGTCTATAGTAGTAGAAGTAGCTTTGGATCGGGCTTCAATCACTTCAGTTAGTGTTTTTCTTTCAAAATCGGCTGCGCCTTGTACCGTTTTTACCAAATTGCCAATCAAATCCGCTCTGCGTTGATAAGAACTTTCTACATTGTTCCATGCTGTGGTTGCATTTTCTTCTAAGGCAACAGCATTGTTGTAGCCACCGCTAACAGAACAGCCTCCAAAAAGTGACAAAATAGCAGCGACAATTAAAATAATAATGAGTCCTTTCTTCATATTCGTGTTTTTTTAAAATTGGTTTTTTATTTTCACCAGTTCCGTTTTGACTTGTTCTAGTTTTCTAATAATCTCAAAATTGGAAAGGGTTCTTTTTTTGTTTTCTTTCAGGTGTAGTTTAGCACCGTCTAGGGTAAAGCCCCTTTCTTTAACCAGATGGTAAATTAGCTCTAGTTTCTCGATGTCCGAAATGGTGAATTTTCGGTTGCCCTTGGCGTTTTTCTTTGGTTTGATTTCGTCAAATTCTTTTTCCCAAAATCGAATGAGGGAAGTGTTTACGTCGAATGCTTTGGCTACTTCCCCTATGGTATAATAGCGTTTTTCTGGTAGTTGTACTCGCATTTAATCTAAAGATTGATTTTCTTGAGTTGCTGCTTTTAGGAGTGCCTCAAATTCTTTTGCGGTTAAGCTACCATAGTAAAAATTGATAGGGTTGATACGTTGATTGTCTTTAAAAACTTCGTAGTGCAAATGTGGCGCTTGGGAACGCCCAGTATTACCTACGAAACCGATGAGGTCGCCTCGTTTTACGCGCTGACCTTTTACCACATTGTATTTGCTCAAGTGGGCGTATAAGCTTAGGTAGCCAAAGCCATGATCGATGCGGATATGTTTTCCATAACCAGCAGAGGCATTGTCTGCTCTTACAATTACCCCATTTCCTGAAGCGTAAATGGGCGTGCCACGTGGCGCAGTAAAATCCATTCCCCAGTGCATTTTTCGAACCTTGGTAAACGGATCGGACCGAAATCCATAGCCAGAGGCC
Source organism: Flavobacteriaceae bacterium (assembly GCA_025800395.1). Lineage (GTDB taxonomy): Bacteria > Bacteroidota > Bacteroidia > Flavobacteriales > Flavobacteriaceae > JAOXRU01. Next base: position 22,315 of record JAOXRU010000239.1, on the reverse strand, counting down.
ATACGAGTCAAATCCTTGTTGCGAACGGGTTGTATAGCAGGAATAGAAGCCAAAAATTCTTCTTTGTCTTCTGCTAGTTTTTTGATTTCATCCAAAGACTTGGATTGAATAACCAACTGTTTTTGGATGATGTCCAAACGTTGTGCGGTACTGGAAATAAGTTTCGAATGATCAAATCCTTCTAAGTGTTTGTAACGATTGATGCCTCCAAAACCTGCTCTTCTTTGCTCTTTTGGAATTGGATTTGCTTCAAAATACAAACGATAAATACCATTGTCGCGCTCTTCTACATTGGACAAAACCGTTTCCATATGATCCATTTTTTTGCCCATTACTTCATACTGTAACTTCATGTTTTCCAACTCTCTCTTCATGGAAAGCTCTCTGGGAGTGGATACTAAGTCCAAGTTCATCAGTAGGATTATAATCAGAAGTCCAAAAAGTGCAGAAGAAAAAAGAAACAAAATAAGGTTTCTCGATTTCTGAAATCGACTTGGAATGATTTTGCGATAGGAGAGTGTCTCCGTATCATAATAATATTTTACCTTAGACATATACTTAAATATTCTATTTTTGCAATTGAATTATTAAAGTTTAGGGCTTAAAACAAAGATAAAAATTGTTTTCTATAATACCCTATATTTATTAAAAGCTTAAGAATTTTATGCAATCCAAAGAAATTAGAACCAACTTTTTGTCATTTTTTGAAGAAAAAGCCCATAAAATTGTAGCCTCAGCTCCTATGGTAATAAAAAATGATCCCACATTGATGTTTACCAATGCAGGTATGAACCAGTTTAAAGAATTTTTTCTTGGAAATACCGAAGTGGTAGACGCTCGTGTGGCCGATACACAAAAATGCTTGCGGGTAAGCGGAAAACACAATGACTTGGAAGAAGTTGGTAAGGATACCTATCACCATACCATGTTTGAAATGCTTGGAAATTGGAGCTTTGGAGATTATTTTAAGAAAGAGACCATCCAATGGGCATGGGAATTGCTTACCGAAGTGTATGGCATCGATAAAGATAGGTTGTATGTTACTGTTTTTGAAGGAAGTCAGGATGCGGATAAACTCAGCTTGGATCAAGAAGCTTTTGACTATTGGAAGGCTATACTACCAGAGGACCGAATTCTAATGGGTAACAAAAAGGATAATTTTTGGGAAATGGGGGATCAAGGACCTTGTGGACCTTGTTCGGAAATTCATATAGACATAAGAGATGATGCAGAAAGAGAGACTTTGAGTGGTGCAGAATTGGTCAATCAGGACCATCCTTTGGTAGTAGAAATCTGGAATTTGGTTTTTATGCAGTACAATCGCAAGGCCAATGGTAGCTTGGAAGAATTGCCAAACAGGCATATCGATACTGGTATGGGTTTTGAAAGACTTTGTATGGTATTGCAAGGAGTGAAGAGTAATTATGATACAGATGTTTTTGTGCCTATCATACGAGAAATTGAAACGATTACTTCCAAAGAATATGGCGTTTCAGAGGATATAGATGTTGCCATCCGTGTGATTGCAGATCATGTTCGAGCTGTGGGTTTTTCTATAGCCGATGGACAATTGCCTTCCAATACTGGCGCAGGCTATGTAATACGACGTATATTGAGACGTGCAATTCGCTATGGCTTTACTTTTTTGGGGCAAAACAAAGCATTTATTTATCGCTTGGTAAAGGTACTTGGTAATAAAATGGGGGATGCCTTTCCTGAAATTCGAGAGCAGAGAAATTTCTTGGAGAACGTTATAAAAGAAGAAGAGAATAGCTTTTTGCGCACGCTAGAACAAGGATTGATACTCTTGGAGAGAGTGATGCAAAAAACCGAGAACAACACGGTTTCGGGAGAAAAAGCTTTTGAATTATACGATACCTACGGATTTCCTATAGACCTCACTGCACTTATATTGTCGGAAAGAGGCTTGGAGTTGGATGAGGCTGGATTTGATAGAGAATTGCAGAAACAAAAAGAACGATCGCGTGCTGCTAGTGCCATTACCACCGATGATTGGGTGATTCTCAATCAGGATCAGGAAGAGGAATTTGTTGGCTACGATACGCTAGAAGCAAATGTGAAAATAGTGAAGTATCGCAAGGTTGTTTCTAAAAAAGATGGGGATATGTTTCAATTGGTGTTTAATATGACACCGTTTTATGCCGAAGGTGGTGGACAAGTAGGAGACAAAGGATACTTAGAGGCCTCCAATGGGGATGTGGCATATATAGAAGACACCAAGAAAGAAAACAACGAAATCATTCATTTTACCCGCAATTTACCAAAAAATGAAATGGGGAGTTTTAAGGCTGTAGTCGATGCAAAACACCGACACCGTATAACATGCAACCATAGTGCTACGCATTTGTTGCATCAGGCATTGCGCGAAATATTGGGTGATCATGTAGAGCAAAAAGGATCGGCGGTACATTCGAAATATTTGCGATTTGATTTTTCCCATTTTTCCAAACTCAGTGTAGAAGAATTGCGAGAAGTAGAAAATTTTGTGAATGCACGTATAGAAGGCAAGTTGCCATTGGAAGAAAAAAGAAATATCCCCATGGATCAGGCTATAGAGCAAGGTGCTATGGCATTGTTTGGAGAAAAATATGGCGATACGGTACGAACCATTCGATTTGGGAATTCTATCGAATTGTGTGGAGGAACTCATGTTGCAAACACGGCGGATATTTGGCATTTTAAAATACGTAGCGAATCTGCAGTTGCTGCCGGAATACGTCGAATAGAAGCGATTACCAATGATGCTACCAAGCAATTTTATTTTGACAACAACAGGCAGTTTTTCGAAATAAGAGACTTGCTCAACAACAATAACGACCCAGTAAAAGCAGTACAACAATTGCAGGAAGAAAACCAGCAATTGAAAAAGCAAATAGAATCTTTGTTGAAGGCTAAAGCCAAGGGGCTAAAGGGGGATTTAAAATCGGAGATCGCTCCGTTTGGCGGCGTCAATTTCCTGGCCAAAGAGGTAGGGCTCGACGCAGCTGGAATGAAAGATCTGGCTTTTGAAATAGGTGGAGAAATAGAGGATTTGTTTCTCTTGTTGGGAGCCAACAAAAACGGAAAGGCCTTACTCACTTGTTATGTTTCCAAATCCTTGGTCAAAAGCAAAGAATTACATGCCGGAGAAATTGTACGAGAGCTTGGCAAGCATATTCAAGGAGGTGGAGGAGGGCAGCCCTTTTTTGCTACTGCAGGAGGAAAAAATCCAGATGGTATTCCTGCTGCTTTGGCCGCTGCAAAAAACTATTTGGAAGTATAAGGCTCTCCTAGTTTATGCGAAGTCGAAATAGCTACTTGGTCGAATACTAGGTGTTTCACTTGCTTGGTGTTTGAAAATTGCGGAACTTGGTAAAGCTAATGGAATAAAGAAACTCGAAAAATCTTGCTGTTTTATGAATTTTAAGACCGAAGTTCCCATAAATGGCTTTCCAAAATCTTGGGGTTATTCGCATAAGTTTTTACTTATGGGTTCTTGCTTTGTAGAGCATATAGGAGGAAAGCTGGATTATCATCAGTTGCAAAGTCTAGCCAATCCTTATGGGGTGCTTTTTCACCCAAAGGCTATAGAAAACCTTTTGCTTAGAGCTTGGAATGAACAATGGTTTAGAGAGGAAGATTTGTTTTTTTTTCAAGATCGATGGCATTGTTTTGCGGTGCATTCTACCTTTAGTCATGCAGACAAATGGCGGGTGCTAGGACAACTCAATGCTGCTTTGGAGCAAACTAAATCCCAATTGCAGGAAATAGATGTGCTTGTAGTGACTTTGGGTACGGCTTGGGTGTACCGACATTTGCGCAAAAACCAATTGGTAGCCAATTGCCATAAAGTAGCACAGAAGGAGTTTTCCAAGCGATTGCTGTATATTCAAGAAATAAAAGAAGCTTTGGTGAATATCGTCTCCTTGGTAAAAGCCAATAATAGCAATGCGCATGTGGTTTTTACCGTCTCTCCAGTAAGGCATTTAAAAGATGGATTTATAGAAAATCAACAAAGCAAAGCAAGACTTATACAAGGTGTACATGAAGTAATAAATGGAAAGGAATCCGTTTTTTATTTTCCTGCTTATGAAATTATGATGGACGAATTGCGAGATTATCGTTTTTATGAAGCGGATATGTTACACCCCAACGGGGTGGCGGTAGACTATATTTGGGAACGATTTTCGCAAGCAGTTTTTGAGGAAGAAAGCTTAAAGACCATGGAAAAAGTACACAAAATAAGAAAAGGTTTGGCGCACAAAGCCTTCCATCCGGAAGGAAATGCACACCAAAAATTTTTGAGCCATTTGAAACAACAGATATCCGAACTGCAGCAAAGCTATCCCTTTATGCGGTTTGATAGTAAGTAATAGAGGGTATAACACAAGACAATCGACATGAGAAAATACGGTATAGGCTTGTTTTTCATAATAGGAGCTGTTTTAATTTGGTATTTATGGAACCAGCAGCAAACGCAAAAACAGACCTTGGCGGAAATTAGCGCCATAGAAACCAAAGTCGAAAACGTAGGCAAACTTATTGTTTCTGAGGGACACTATTCGGATATTTATAATTTCAAAGATTCAAAAGCCATTTTTGGGGAATACTTCCAGGCAAGAAAAAAAGCATTGGTGGTGGTTCGTTCGGAGGTATTGATGGTATATGATTTACACCAATTGGAATATGCTTTGGATACTGCCAATAAGATTATTCAAATTCAAAAAATTCCTGTTTTAGAAATGAAATTACATCCCGATTTTGAGTATTACGACATATCTCAGGATTACTTCAATAGCTTTAGCGAAAAGGATTATAATTATATCAAAGAAAGTGCTACGGAGCTATTGAAAAGAAAAGTACGACTATCCAAGCAATACAAAAATGCGCCAAACCGATTGATAAGCGAATTGACGCAACTATTTGTGTTGTCCAAGTCTCAGGGTTGGGCCCTGCAATATGCCGAAGGCATCGAGGCTACAGATAGCATTTTCCAAGGTGGGAATTAGACCTTAGCGGTCCGCTTTTTTTCAGCGAGTTTCCTTCCAGATTCGATCAGGTGTTTTACATCTTCACGACGCTTGCACAAATTGGAGAGATATACTTGTAGTTTTTGCTGTAGCCTATCCAATTGATGGCTGGTACTGAGTTCGTATAGTTCTATAGGAAGTAGCCAGTCTTTTGGGAAGTCCCGTTGCAGTTGCGACAAGATGTCCAATAGCTCACTTTCGATGATACTAGAAGAGTTTCTGGCCGTCCTTACCTTTTGATACAAGGATTCTAGGGCCAAAGTGGCGGCTGTTTTTTCTGTCTTTATCGTTTCGCTTTCTGGCATATGAGTGATAAGATCAAAACTATGGAGATCTGCCGGGCCGTTGAAGGCAGCGATAATAGAAGATCCTACTGCCATGTCGTAAGTGCCCCATTCGGGTTGAAACAGTACTTTCTCCCCATGGGTAACAGTACAGTCTTGGAATTGTATCAGTAGAATTTTCCCCTGTAGATTTCTGGTACCCGTAATTATTTTTCCTCGAATATGGATGTTTCCTTCAAATTCTAAGTGTACCTTTTGTCCTTCAAAGATGTTGTAGGCGGCTAAATCTCTTGGACTCATGTCTTCGATAGCCAAATTGATCCCTTTGAGTTTTCCAATCGGCGATCCAAATCCTTCTGCATGATAGGACGTACCATGCCCTACTAGTTCCTTTTCTCGAAAGGCCAAAGCGGTTTTGCCTTGGGTTTGTAAATATACTGCCTTGTCGTTTTCTATGATTATATTTCTAAATACCCCACTTACTTGCAAGCCGGTATTGTATTCTGCTGTACCAAGTGCTTTGGATTCTATAAGTTTGGCCAAACCAGATTTACCCCCAGTACGCAAGGCCATGGTATTGGCAAATTCTTCCAATATAAGACTTAAATGGGCGAAATTTGGGGTAACGTATAATTGGGGTTGTGGTTGGGTGATATCAAAATTCTGAAAGGCGCTATCGAGCTGATACGGCAATTTTTTAACGGCATCGGTCAAACACCACTCACTTTCCCCTATAGAGGACAACAAGCCAGCGCCATATATTTTGGGATCATCCAAGCTGCCTATAAGTCCGTATTCTACAGTCCACCAATGCAGATTGCGTATCAATGCCATTTCAGAAGGCGCTCCCATATTGTTTTGTATAGCTGCTACTTTATTCTCGGCATCTTCTATGGCTTCTGTGGTGGTGCCAGCTGCTTCTTTTATGATAGACAAATAGCGTACTGCCTCATACAGTTCATAGTCTTTGGCACTGCTGATGGCTTTGCAACCTATGGCACCAAAACGCCTCAGATACTCTGCGTATTCTGGGTTTGCTATTATAGGAGCATGCCCAGCTCCTTCGTGTATGATGTCTGGTGCTGGGGTGTATTCCATATTTTCTAATTGGCGAATGTCCGCAGCAATGACCAATACATTGTATGCCTGAAATTCCATAAAAGCTGCTGGCGGTATAAACCCGTCTACTGCTACAGCTGCCCAGCCAATTTCTTTTAGTATGCGATTCATCCCATACATATCGGGTATGTTGTCTATAGAAATTCCAGTCTGACGAAGTCCGTCCAAATAGGATTCGTGGGCTACCTGGCTAAGGTAATCGACATTTTTGCGCATCACATAGCGCCATACTGCCTGATTGATAGGACTGTATTCTTCGTAATTTTGTGGTTTGATAAATTGCCGGAGGTGCTCTGGCAAAGTATCCAATATAGAGTTGGTTTGTATTTTTGTCATGATCTTTAGTTTGTCCTTTTAAATATAGTGATTTTGGTAGATATGATGTTAATTTGATAAAAGAGAAGGAAAAATTCCTAATCTATTCCTTATATTTGTTTTAAATTCCCTTTTTTACATCTATAATGAATTAGAATTAGAACCGTATGCAGGAAGCCTTGGACCATATAGATCTAAAAATTTTGTGTTTGTTGCAAGAAGATGCTAAGATGTCTATAAAGGATATGTGCGAGATTTTGCATCTTACCAAGACGCCTGTATATGAACGTATAAAGCGTTTGGAACAAGAAGGCTACATACAAGGGTATACCGTGGTTTTGGATACCAAAAAAATAAGGAAAAGTATCAGTGTTTACTGTTTTATTTCTTTGGAGGCGCAAAAGGGCCGTCATATGGATGCTTTCTTAGAAGAGGTGAAGAGTTATAAGGAAATTGTAGAATGTTCGGTAGTTGGTGGCGATTTTGATTTTTTGTTGAAGGTCATCGTGGAGGATTTGGAGGCTTATTATGCATTTGCGAAAAATAAATTGGCCAGTATACCGGCAGTGGGTCTGGTGAAAAGTGCTTTTGTTTTAGATGCCTATAAGGAAGCACACAAATTTCCGCTTTTGTAAAACACATGTTGTTTTAAGTGCTAATTAGTTGCATATGTCTACCGTATCTATCCAATCTACTTCTGTTTGGCTTAAATCAGAAAGTTTACCTATAAATTTTGGATTTGGCTTGTACCAGGGTTGTTTTTCGTAAAATGCCTGTATGTATTTGGTCTTAAAAACATATCCATGATGGGCAAAAGGTAGGTTGCGCAGTATTTTTGTGGATCGCCAGTCTGCTGTTTGAAAGCAGTTTCTGTAGTCGAACAATTCGGAAGGTAGATAATGCTTTTCTTGATCAAATATATCTCTACAAGGAAACATAGGACCATAAAGCGAAGTTAACTCTAGCTCGCCCTTTGGGTGAAAGTTTTTCTTTTTTAAACGGATGCTTCCTGTTTCGATACAAAATAGCACCTTGTTGGAGATATTCCCAGATTTTCCATTCTCAACTTGCCATTCATGTGCCAGATCAAAAAAACTTTTTTCAATGGCAAAACTTTCATTGCTCCCCATATCGATTACCAATTCGAAGTCATCGATTTGCTTGTTGGCCCACCTATTGGCAGCCGTTAGGATATAGTCTAAACTGTAGAATTGCGAAATACTCCCAGACATTTCAAATTCATATGTATGTTGCAATTTGTTGTTCCCAGTTTTAAATTTGGCATGAAAATGATAAACAAAAAAGAAATCTACTTCATTGACATTGATATCGGGTCCGATTAGCTCTTTTTCAGTCTTTTGCTGTATTTTTCCCTGCATATAATAGTTTTCACTATCCACCAATGCTACCGCATAGGTTAGTGAGCGATCGTTGAGGTTTACGGTGAAGTTGGACATATACGGATGTTCACCATTTTTTGGAATACCGACTACATCCCCACTTGGGGGACTCGCTTCGAAGCCTACCAATATGGTTTTGTTGGGGCCGGGATTGAAAAAAGTATAGTCTACTATGATACGTGCATAAGAGATGCCTTCCCGTTCAAATCGAATGATTTGTAAACGTTCTTTGATGATGGCAACCTGGGATTCTTCGATGGGAATCAATTGGTTCCCACTCATAAAATATGCGCCATCATTGGCAAGTATTCCTAATGTCATATTTAGGAACAAAAACGAAATCCAAACTCTCATAATTATGTATATTACAACAATATACAAAAAAACCGCCAAAAATTGGCGGCTTGTTTGTTTTATTTTTTGGTAGTACTTCCAGGTGGATATTGGGATAAAATTTCCTGAACAAATTCTGCAATGCGGGCTTCTTTTTTGTCGATGTTTCCATCGAAATGGATGCTGCCGCTTCCTTTTCCTTGCCAAACTAGCGATTTGGTCTTGGCATCTATCAGGTCTATGTACAAGACACCTTGGGTATTGGTGCTAACGGTAGTCCTGTTGGCTTGCCAAAACCACGGATTCCATCCCCATCCCATTCCAAAGTTGTCGTTGTATACTGTCACCCGCTCTTTTTCCTTGGTGAAAAAGCTCACGAGCAAATCCGGACTACTGTTTTTTACAAAACCTTTGCGTATGAGATTGGCCTCGATATTGCGCAAAATTCTCTTTTTGTCCAAGTCTGAGATTTTTGCTTTGTCGATTCCAGTTTTGTAGAACGCAAAACTTTTGTAGTTACCAAAAGGTGCCTCGCGATCGTAATCCGAGACTACACGTACGGAGACACAAGAACTAAGAAGAGCAAGCACAACCGTAAGAATTATGAATTTGTAACGCATAATAAAAATATTAATTGAGTCGATTTCACTCTGAAACCTTTAAAATTTAAAAGCAACAATCATGCCGAATACCATACTTAATTGTTAAAGTTGGTACCGTTTTTGAATCCTATTTGGAGGACTTTGTATCAAATCCATAAGGGCAATGACGACAGCCGCTTTCACAACAGTAGCCACGTTTTAAGTGGTATTGTTGGGTAAAAACTCTATAGCCTTCAGGGCTAAGGTAATAATCTCCGGCTTCGGGTTTCAAAATCTTTTTCAATGGTTTTGGTGTTTAGTCGAAAAATTGAGAAGTTGATCCAATTAACGATTGTAGAATACTTTTATCCAACAAAGATAAACTAATTTCGGTTTAAGTTTTAGTAATTGACTATATGGTATTGATTTTTAGTAAAATATTCCCTAAAGAGTTTATAGGACTTACTTTGTGGCCTATTATTTTTCTCAAAGAAAAGCATATGAAAGGCGATTGGGTATTGCTCAATCACGAACGTATACACTTACGCCAACAATGGGAATTGTGGGTATTGCCCTTTTATGTTTTTTATGGAGTAGAGTGGTTTTTGCGATTTGTTTATTATCGCTTCGATGGGTATAAGGCATACCGTATGATTTCTTTTGAACAGGAAGCTTATGCCATGGAAAATCATTTGGATTATTTACAATATAGAAAAACTTTTTCCTTTTTGAAGTATCTTTGCCGCTGGTAAAGTTACTATGCAACAATCCTATAACCAACAGTTATTTCATCCGATTCTAGAGGAGAAGCAGCTGCAACTTTTTGTAAAGCGAGAAGATGCACTTCATCCGATCATTTCTGGTAATAAATTTCGAAAGCTCAAGTATAATATCCTAGAGGCGAAGTCTTTGGGCAAGCAAGTGGTGTTGAGTTTTGGAGGTGCTTATTCCAATCATATCGTGGCTTTGGCTGCGGCCGCTGCAGAAAACAATTTGCATGCTATTGGCCTTATACGCGGAGAGGAATTGGCGCATATAGAACGCAATGTTAGTTTGCAACAAGCCTACGACTTGGGGATGCAGTTGAAGTATATAAGCCGCTCTGCCTATAGGCATAAAACCGAGCCACATTTTATAAGGGAGTTACAGCGGCATTATGGCGATTTTTACTTGGTACCAGAAGGAGGAACCAACGAATTGGCGGTGCTGGGTTGCGAAGAGATCTTATCTCCAGCAGATCGTGCTTTTGATTTTGTTTGCTGTGCTGTGGGAACAGGAGGTACTATATCTGGACTCATTCGAACTGCAGCACCACATCAAAAAGTTTTGGGTTTCCCAGCATTAAAAGGAGACTTTTTACAAGCGGAGATTCAAAAATGGGTGGGAGACAATACACAATGGAAACTGATTTCTTCCTACCATTTTGGAGGTTATGCCAAAGTGGATATATCCCTGATCGCTACCATAAATACATTGAAAGAGACTTGTAATTTGCCTACAGACCCTATTTATACCGGTAAAATGATGTTTGGGTTGCTCGATTTAATAAAAAACGATTATTTTGCAAAAGGAAGCAAGATATTGGCCATACATACAGGCGGCTTGCAGGGGATTGAAGGAATGAACACCGTATTGAAAAAAAAGAATTTGCCATGTATTCAACTAGACTAATGCGTTATTTGGGTTTGATTGTATGTGGTTTTTTGACTTTACAAGCATGTAAAACTCGAAAAACAGCAAGCAATAGGTCTTCCAGAAAACCAAAAATTGTAAAAGCTAAAGAAACACGTCCTGTAAAAAGGAAACTATACAAAACAGCCGATGATCCGTATCCTTTGCCAGAAGATACAGGGAGGTTTATGCATTTTACCATCCAATCTACCGAAGATTATATCCGTACTTTTTCGGATATCGCCATGAAAGAAATGCGGGCTTATGGTATCCCTGCTAGTATTACTCTAGCACAGGGAATATTAGAAAGTGGCTCTGGTCAGTCCAATCTGGTAAAACGCTCCAACAACCACTTTGGTATCAAATGTCATTCTGGTTGGATGGGACCCTTTGTGAGACACGACGATGATGAAGATCAAGAGTGTTTTCGTAAATACAACCATCCCATGTATTCTTTTAGAGACCATAGTTTGTTTTTGTTCAAGCGCAATCGCTATAAATTTTTGTTTTCGTATCGCAAAGACAATTACAAAGGTTGGGCCAAAGGGCTCAAAGAAGCGGGATATGCCACCGATCGTAAATATCCATCTAAATTGATTTCACTAATCGAAAAGTATCGCCTATACCAATATGATAGAATGGTTTTGCGAGAGGGTTATGTGGTAAAAGATAAACCTCAAAAACCCATCTATTTTTCGCATACAGTGCAAAAGGGAGAAACGCTATACGGGATCTCTAGGAAATACGGAACTTCTGTGAATGACATCAAAAATATGAATGCACTCAACAGTAGTGAAATTGCTGTGGGGCAAATATTAATTATCAAAAAAGTAAGTAGTAGATAACACATGAATTATCAAAGAAGCAGTGCCTTGTTCGACCAAGCAAAGCAATACATACCTGGTGGGGTAAATTCTCCTGTTAGGGCGTTTAATGCCGTTGGCGGCAATCCAGTATTTATAGCATCAGCCAAAGGTGCTTATTTGTATGATGTAGATGGCAACAAATACATCGATTTCATTGCATCTTGGGGACCACTTATACTCGGGCATGCCTATGAGCCGGTAATAGATGCGGTAACCGAAAAAGCAAAAAAGGGAACCTCTTTTGGGACACCTACCGAAATAGAAACCGAGATCGCAAAACTGGCTGTTTCTATGGTACCCAATATAGATAAGATCCGTTTTGTAAATAGTGGTACTGAGGCATGTATGAGTGCAGTGCGCCTGGCAAGAGGCTTTACCTCTAGAGAGAAGATTATCAAGTTTGCAGGTTGTTATCACGGCCATTCCGATTCTTTTTTGATACAAGCAGGTAGTGGAGCGGTGACTTTTGGCAGTCCCAATAGTCCTGGTGTCACACGAGGCACGGCTAAAGACACCTTATTGGCAGCGTATAACAACTTGGAACAAGTAAAAGAAATCGTTGCTGCCAATCCTAATGAGATCGCTGCTATTATATTGGAACCAATAGCTGGTAATATGGGTTGTATTATCCCGAGCAAATCTTTTATAGAAGGGCTAAGAGCGCTTTGTACTGCCAACGATATCCTATTGATATTTGATGAAGTAATGACTGGTTTTCGTCTCGGACTGGGAGGTGCGCAGCAAGCGCTGCAAGTGGATGCAGATATTGTTACCTTTGGTAAAGTGATTGGCGGAGGATTGCCCGTTGGGGCCTTTGCTGCTCGAAATGAAATCATGAATTTTCTAGCTCCCAATGGGCCTGTGTATCAGGCAGGAACTTTAAGTGGGAATCCGCTAGCCATGAGTGCAGGATTGGCCATGTTGCAAGCTTTGCAAAGTCGTCAAGAGGTTTTTGAGAGTTTGGAAGAAAAAACGGCCTATTTGCATCGGGGTTTTGATGAAAAGTTGAAAGCAAGTGGCATTCCATATCAAATCAATAGGTTTGGATCTATGATATCTTTGCATTTTACAGAAGAACCCGTCATCGATTTTGAAAGTGCTGCAAAAGCGAATAATGCACGTTTCAAAAAATATTTTCACGGCATGTTGGCAGAGGGTATATATTTGCCACCCAGTGCTTTTGAGAGTTACTTTCTCAATGATGCGATTAGCTATTCCGATCTCGACCAAACTATAGCCGCTTTGGAAAGGGTATTGCCGAGTTTGATGTAATGTTATCATACCAAGTATCTGGTGCGATGTTATTGATAAATAAAATGCACCTAACAAGATATATAGAAAGGCGTCCGAGAATTGGACGCCTTTTCAAATTACCCCAAGGGTGTGTGGCTGCAGTAAGAAGTTATACCATTTCTAGTTTAAAATCACCCCAATAAATAGTTCTTTTTTCCTTTAAGGGCATTTCAAAATAAAAATGGTATTATTTAACGAAAATCATTCGACTAGTTTCTGTACATCATTTTCTGTCTTTTGTGGGCTTTTACTTTTTTGGCTTGTTTTCTTTTTTTATTCCACTTGTGTTTTTTGGCCATTTTTTGCCGTTTTCTATTCTTTTTCCACTGCTCATACTGTTTGTCGTCGAGTATGGAATTCATTTTTCTTTGAAATGCTATTTGCGCATCTAGTTTCTCATTCATCAGGGCATAGCGTTGGTCGCTACTGAGTTTTTCCCTAGCTTCTTTGCTAAGTCGCTTGTCTTTGCGATCTTTTATTTGCGCCAATAGCAAATCATATACCTTGCTTTCTTGTGAACTGGATAAATCTAAAGACAAAACCATTTTTTTGGTTTTTATTGTTGCGATTTGCTCTGGGCTAAAATCCTTCATTTTTTCTCGAACTTCCTTCCCGTCTTGCGCAAATAGGGAGAGACTCATACATAATGCCATAAGGGCGGATAACATAGTTTTCATAATTTCTATTTTTTTTAATTCTATAATTTAGACTGGCATGATATATGATGGTTTAATAGCGGAGAAAAAAAATGTCGTTTGGGCAGATAAATATTAAATAAACGTTAATTTCTCCAAAATATGTAACAATTAGCCCTCTTTGGGCGTCTATAAGTAAAGGAAAAGAAATTTATATCATTTTTAGTATTATTTGAATTAGCGAAAAAAATCCCTTCTAATAGAGGGGATTTTTTTATTGTGAATAAGATTGTTAGTAACATATTATCATTTTGTAGTAAATACCGCTAAGATGTAGTAATTTTATACCGCAAAACATTTTCCTTTTATGGCTAAGAGTTAGTTTAGTTTTACCACCATAGCAATATGGTGGTTTTGTTTTTATAGGAAGAATCTTTATTTGTGTTAAGGAAATACTAGAGGGATGATTTGAGAAAAATACAAGATGAGTAGAACTACTGCGAGGCAGTTGAGAATAAATCCGGCTCTGGCCATTTGCCCTACTTTTACATAACCGCTGGCAAATACAATGGCATTTGGAGGCGTTGCCATGGGGAGCATAAAGGCGCAACTCGATGCCATGGTAACGGGGATGAGCAAGTGCAACATCGGAATTTCCAATCCCATGGCAATACCTGCAACTACTGGCGCAAGTACGGCAACTAATGCCACATTACTCATGAGTTCGGTCATAAATAGCATGAGTGCAATCAGTAAGGAGGCGGTGATGATGATATTGAAATTTCCTTCGGATATCTGTTGGGTTACGATGTCTACAATTCCTGTGGCGGACATTCCTTTTGCCAATGCCAATCCACCGCCAAAGAGCAAGAGAATTCCCCAAGCTAGTTTTTCGGTATCCAACCACACCAATATAGGTTTTTTTGTTTTCCAATTGCTCGGAACGGCAAAAAGCAGTATGGCGCCGCCTATACTGATGATGGTATCACTTAGTCCCAGATTGGGGAATATGCTATTGATAAGGCTGCGACAAATCCAAAAAACTACCATCAGTCCAAAAATCAATAAGACTTGTTTTTCTTCTTTGGAGGCTGGTCCCAATTTTTTTAGTTCTTGGTGAATGAGATCGGAAGATGCAGCAAAAGGGATGTTTTTGCACGGAAACATCCAATAGGTGAGTACGATATAGCACAAGCTGAGCATGAGCATAGAGAAAGGAAAGCCCAGCACCATCCACTTCAAAAAGGATATTTCGATTTGATATTCGTTTTCGAGCAAACCGATCAGTACGGAGTTTGGTGGGGTACCTATAACGGTAGCAATTCCTCCCGCATTGGCACTAAAGGCGATACCCAACATCACGCTCAAGGCAAAATTTTGATCTTTCTTGGTAAAACCATCCGCATCGTCTATCAGCATTTTGATGACAGAAATCGCTATAGGAAGCATTACTACTGTACTTGCCGTATTGCTTATCCACATGCTCATAAACGCCGTAGCAATCATAAAGCCAAGTATCACCCTTTTTGGCGTGGTACCCGTAAATTTTATAATATTGAGGGCTATTCTACGATGGAGATTTACTTTTTCGAGGGCCAAGGCCAGAACAAAACCACCGAAAAACAAAAAGATAATAGAGCTTCCGTAATTGGCGCCAACTTCGTTGATTGGCATAATTTTTAGCAAGGGAAACAAAACCAGAGGTAATAGCGCGGTAACTGCAATATTTACCGTTTCGGTAAGCCACCAAATGATCATCCAAAGCGCTACCCCCAATACCGCATCTGCTTTTTGTGAAATCAAAGGATTGGTAAAAAACTGAGTGGCTATAAATGCCAAAGGACCTAGTAGGAGTCCAATCTTTTTTATTTTCATAATAGCTGGCTTGTGGTTGACAAAATAAGCAATTCACTAAAGATGAAAAAGAATTTTTCCAAAAATGTATCTCCCACCATATCCAAACTGGGAAGTACGACGGGAATAAACAAATTGGTTGCCTGCTGTGCTTTCTGCACGATTTGTGGAAGGATAAACATCTAGCATATTGTTTACTCCCATTTGTAGGCTAAAGCCACGGTTGAATGCCCAACCGATGCTGAAGTCGGTAAGAACTTTTCCTGTATAAATGGCGTCTTTGGGTATGGTGGCGCTATCCAAGCGTGAAATGCCCACTAGGGCATCGGGGTCGGTGACGGATCCAAAGTAGGTGTTGCGTATTTGAAAATTTAAGGCTTTGTATTGAAACAAATGGGCGAGATGCCATTTGGTTTTGGGTTGTGCCAAGGTAATGAAGGCTTCTTCTTGCGCATCGAAAAAACTGTTTTTTTGATCGCTCAATTGGATGACTTCCGGATAGTGTACTTTGGTGACTTTGGTGTCTGAGATTGTAGCCGAAAAATGGTTGCTACATACCCAATGGCTATTGAATTGCCATTGGTGACTTGCCACTAGTTCGATACCAAAAGATTTGGTGTCTATGGCATTGACTAGAAATCGGGCGCTGGTGGCTCCTTCTCTTTCGAAAACTTGTGCCAGATCTGGATTGTTTCCATGGCCAAAGGAGCCACTCAATACGATACGATCTTGTATTTGTATGTGATAAGCGTCTAGGGTGAAGGAGATGGTTTTGCGATTGAAGGTGAATCCAGCACTGATGTTTTGCGACAGTTCTTCCTGTAGTTTTGGAATCTTGAGCATCGCAGCTTCCATGCTGTGATTTGGAAATATAGCAGCTTCGAAGGCTTTGTTTTCTATAAAAATGGTACTCGTTCTCCTAAAGTATTGTTGGTGTAGAGAGGGTGCTCTAAATCCTGTACTGAGTGCAGCTCGGATAGACAGTGGTTTGCTGAGGTGATATCTGCTGGCAATTTTGTAGTTGAAGGTGCTACCAAAATCCGAATAATGCTCAAATCGGGATGCCAAGCCTATATGCCATTTTTTGTTTAACGCCATTTCTACATCAGCATATACAGAAATATTATAGCGTGTTTTGTGGATGCATTGGTCTGGATCGAAGCCTTTATACATTTGTGCTCCTCCGATAAGTGGAGTACCAAAGAAATTGTGGCGCACCAAATCTTCGGATTGGGTGTTTTTATCAACGGCATTGCCATGTATGTCGTAAGTGGTGTAAGAAGCTTCTTCACCAGCGACTATGCGATAACTTTCGTGTTTGAATTCCGTACCAAGTGCAAAATTGAATTTCCTATCCAATATTTCGAAATATTTGTGGAGGTCGAGGTTGGTGGTGTTTTGGGCGAAACGAAAGCCTCCTGCTTCAAAATTCCTTGGCGATTGGTCGCGTAGGGTAGCATTGGTAGATTGCACGACATGCATATCGAAGACATTTTTGCCAAAGGTATTGGAGAAGTCGATTTCCCATTTGTTCCAATCGGACTGTAATCCTAGCGTAAGGGCTTGGTCATAAATGGCGCTTTTTATTTTGGGGAGGAAGCCGTTGGGATGGAGGGATGTATTGGCTCTACCGTCTTCCTGAGCTGGGCGTCTATAAAAGCCAGAGGCTTCCCCTTGTCGAAAGCTAAAGCCTCCAAAAGCATAGAACTCGGTATTGTTGTATACGGGAATGCCCAAGTGGAACATGCTTTTGGATTCTTTGAGCTGAGAAGGGCCAACCTGAAAACGAAAATCGTCTCTGCTAAGGCCGCGAATTTTTAATTCTTTCGTATCTGCATCGCCATTGAGTAGGGAACGAAAAAGGGCTTGGTCTTGCTCCTTGTCGAGTTGTAAACCTTGTAGTTGTTGTTTCAAATCGTCGTTTAGATAGGGGAGCTCTAGTGCTCCGATTCTATAATCCTCTAGACGCATCTGCGCTACATTGCCGCCTTGGAGGGCAAATACTCGCTCGGCTCCGTGGTAGGTTCGAAATATATTTCCAGTATAAGACCCATTGCGCCAGGCTGGTTGTCGCAAGACAAATTCGCTATATAGATTGAAAAACCCTCCTGTATTGCCTATGGGTAGATTGACTCCTGCATGTAAAAGGATTTGCTCTCCGTCTACACCACCACTGAGGTGGTTGCTGTTTTTGCTATAGTTGCCACCTGTATGTATGCCAAGTTGAAATGGATAATCTTTTTGTTTTTTGAGGATGACATTGATTACTCCTGCTATGGCATCCGAACCGTATTGGGCGGATGCTCCGTCTCTCAAAACTTCTATTTTTTCGATACTGTTCATTGGCAGGGCGTTGAGATCGGTTCCTACACTTCCTGTTCCTATGGTACCGTTTACGTTTAGCAGTGCGCTGGTGTGTCTTCTTTTACCATTTATAAGTACCAAGACCTGATCGGGACCCAAACCTCGCAAGGATGCGGGGTCGGTATGGTCTGTGCCGTCTGAGACGGTTTGGGGTTGTGACAGAAAAGAGGGAGCGAGTATATTGAGGGCAGCGCTGAGGGAGGTATAGCCCGTGTTTTTGTTGATTTTTTCTATATCTATGACATCTACTGGTACATTGGATTGGGTATTGCTGCGACCTATAGATCGGCTACCGACCAAGATAACGTTTTGAAGGGTGGCTGCATTGGGGTGAAGGCGAATATTGCGATATTCGCTTTGGTGAATCAGAAGGCTTTGGGAGCGAAAACCCAAATAGGATATTTCTATTTGCGGATTGGCACAAGGTACATGGAGTGCGAAGTAGCCGTTGAAATTGCTCTGGGTGCCTTGGTATTTTCCTTTGATGCGAATATTTGCTCCCACCAATGGACTGCCGTTGTTGTCGAGTACGTTACCAATGAGTCGGTAGGTGTCTTTGGTGAGTTGCGCTTGTATTTCTATATCGTTGCTGAGAACGATCTGGTTTTGATTCATTTTGAAACGAATTCCTTTGAGTTGCCGAAGTTTATGCAATACCGAATAGATACTTTCTTTGTTGGCAGTAAGACTCACCAATTGTTGGTCGTTTACCTCCTTGATATTATAGAAAAAACGGTAGGAAGACTGTTGTTCTATTCGATCCAATATTTTACTCAAGGGGTATTGTTGGAAATGGAACTGTAGAAGTTCTTGTGTCCAAGCTTGGGTGACGCAGCATAAAAAGACACCTACAAAATAAAGTTTAATTTCTTTCCTACTCATATGGTTAAAATCACCGACTGTGGGGAAATATTACCACAGAAACTGGGTTAAGTTTCTGTGTACTCCAGTATTTTTACCTACAATATAATGATTCTTTGGGTTTTGATCTCTATGTCATATAGGTATCCTTGAAAAATGCGGTACATATAGAGGATAAACTATCGATCAGAAATAGGCGGAGGCGAATATAATGTTACCAAATATGTATTTGATTGTCTTCTCTTTTGTATTCGAAAGGGGTGCTAATGGCAATGGTATTTAGGATATCGGTAAGGCTATTGTCTGGACTAAATGTGCCTTTGTATATGGCCGCTTTTAGGGCGATATTGTTGTTGTGAATTTGCACATCAAATCGTCTTTCTAGTGTTTTGCGGATATCTTCGAAGCTATTGCCTTTAAAAATGAGTTGATTTTGTGTCCAAGCGATAAAATCTTCTGCTTGTACCTGGGTGCTGCTCCATTGTTTTAATGGTTTATCAAAAACGGTTTGTTGCATGGGAGTCATGATGGCGCTCCATTGCTTGCTATGGTTTGCCTTGAGTTGTATTTTGCCCTCTTTGAGTGTAGTAACCACATGGCGTTCTTCTTCGTAGGCTTTTATATTGAATGCGGTGCCTAGTACTTCTGCATTGGTGAAGGAAGTTTCTACTACAAAAGGAGCCAAGCTATCGCTTTTGACTTCAAAATATGCTTCTCCACTCAAGAAGACTTTTCGCTTATCCTTTTTGAACTGGTCTCCAAATTGGAGTGAAGAACCAGAATTGAGCCATACGCTACTTCCGTCTGGCAAGCATATGTGGAGTGTTTTTCCAAATGGCACCCATATGTGTTGTAGGTGGTTTTGTAGATTGGCGTTGGCGCTATATTTGAGGGTGTGTCCATTTATTTGGGCCATGATATCGCCCATATTGTTGGAAAGGGAGAAGTTTTCGTTCTCTACAAGATAATGGGTGTTTTCTCCGGAAGTGAGATGGATATCTTCTTGGCTATGGTGTTGTACTGTAGAAGTATTGGTTTTCTTATTGTACATCCAATACGACATACCGCCCAACACTACTACTCCTACAAATACGGCAGCATATTGTAGCCTTTGCATCCAAGTGTTTTTGGTTTTTTGGGTTTCTTTTTTAAAGGTATCGAAAGCATTTGAGCTGTTAAAAACTGGGGAGGGACTATATGCATGTTTTTGAATGGCCTCTTCAAAAAGGATTTGGTTTTTGGCACTAGCCAAAACCCATTCCGTCAGTTTTGTTTCTTCTTCTGGAGTGAGTGTTTCTTCCAAATAATGGTTTATCCATTTTTCTACTTCTTGCATATTGGAGTTCTTGTTATCTTATTGATGCAATGATAGCAAAAAACCCTTAGTTTTTTATAATTCGATAAAAATTCGTACATTTTGCCTATGAGAGACGCGAAATGGATTACAAAAATTAAAAAAGGTGACCTAGATGCATTTCGATATTTGTATGAAGAATACTACCACTGGCTGTGTGTTTACCTTTACAATCTCAGTCACAATAAGCAATTGTCCGAAGATTTGGTGCATGATGTGTTTATAAAATTGTGGGATAAGCGGGAGAAGATACTGATAACTACCAGTATCAAGTCCTATTTGTTTCGCACTTGCCACAATGAGTTTTTGCAAGAGCTACGCAAGAATAAGCGAAGACAGAGTGTATTGGACAAAATAAGGATAGACAAGTTATATGCGGTTTTTGAGGAAGAAGCCAAAGGGGAAAAGGAGCTAAAGTATAAGAAGCTCGAAAAGCTCATTGCGCAGCTACCACCTCGCTGTAGGGAGATATTTGTGAAGAGTAAATTGCATCGACTCAAATACAAGGAGATTGCTGACGAATTGGGCATTTCTATCAAAACCGTAGAGACTCAAATGTCTAAGGCATTGCATATTTTGAGAAAACATGCCTCCTGATATATAGACTACCGAAACTCGGTGGGTGCTGTATGGAGCTCTTTTTTTTCGCTCTTATTCGCAATTTTCTAAAGCCTGGCAGAAGGCAACTACACGCTCTCGGTTGTTTTTATACTCCCCATTGTGGATCTTGGATTGCAAACTTGGACAAGCAGCTGCCATATCGGACAATGTTTTGTTGAAGCCAAACACAAATTTTTTGTCTCTAGTAGATTGGTATACATTCTTGTAATAAAGCACCAATTCTTGGTTTTGATGCAAAAAGAGTTGGCTGCGTTTCCCTGCAAACAATTGTTTGGCAAATTTTGGACTAGCAGTCTTTTCTCCCGGAGTTTTGAAAGATATACTGTGGTATTGGTCTCCGTTTTCTAGGATGATGTATTGGGTATTGGCGGCCCGATGACTTACCCATTTTTTGGACAATTTGTCTTCGGGTTTCAATAGTACCTCGGCGCTCATTTTATCCAATTCGGTCTGAAATATTTGGGCAGGGATGGTGTCTTGGTTTTTGTTTATCAAATAGGCAAAATGCAGACGGGCTTCTTCCTTTTCCAAAGTGTTTTCGTTGGAGAACACCATCGGTGGTTGGTTGGATAAGTCTTCGGTAACTACCTCCATATGTCTGGTGGTGGTTTGGTTGGTTTTCATATCCACTATGAGTTGATTGGCGATGCGATGAAAAAAATTACCTATGCTCTTGTCATAATTGTTGTCTATGATCTTTTGGGCGTATTCTTTTACTTTTATGGGTTGGTCTAGGTAGTAGTAGATATTGGCTATGTTGTAATAGCTAGCGAAGCGTATTTTGCGTATTTTTCTTTTTTTGCCTGGGTATCGGGTAGCAACATCTTCAAAATAGGCGATGATGGGTTGTACGGCGCTTGCTATGGCATCTACAGGGCGGTCGTAGCGCATGGTTTCGAATATGGTTTTCAATTGGGTGTAGGCATGCTGGTGTGCTGCATATTCGGGATGTTTTTTGTTGGCCAATATCCAGAAAAAATCTCGGCGATGTTCTACGATTTGATAGGCATATCGTTGGTTTATTTCTTTGTTGGCCCGATGGAGGATGTTTTTGTAGTGTTGGTTGCTGTATTTGTTGCGAATGTTGTTTCGGTTATCGTCAAAAAATGCTTGCGCCTCCCTATGGGTTGGAAACGACTGAGACGCATAGGCTTCTTCTTCTACATATTCTTTAGTGGTATTTTGGCTGGTGATTTTGTGGATCACGTCTAAGATAGCAGTAGAACGATAGGCTGCTATGGCGGTGTAGGAGTAGGTCGTAGAAATGACATTGCCGTCTTTGTCTTTTTTTTCGTATTTGTTTTTTTTGATGTCCACCTCGCTTACTTGGGTGCCTTCAAAGAACAAGTCGAAGTGGATACTGGCATTTTGTGTCAATTTGCTAAAGCCACTGAGATACACGGCATTGTTGTTGCTCGAATAGGTGCGCAAATCGAAGTCGAGGGTGGGGATCTCGGGCAAGTCTACATAGGAAACCAAGAAGTGCTCTCTATCTATATTGGAGGATTGGGCTTCTAGGCTTTGGTAGAAACAAAGGCTCCATACTAAGATGCTATATATCCATTTTTTCATATGTAGATGTTTATTTAACGGGAGTTCGATATAACTTACGCACACAGTTTATTTTGATTTTCTTAGGCTAGGCTTGGCTTTGAAGGGCTATTTATAGCTCGAAAAGATCACAACGACGCATAAGGAAAGACAAAATAAATCTATAGAAAGCCTTATAAACAG
>JAOXRU010000235.1 GCA_025800395.1 Flavobacteriaceae bacterium | reverse complement strand
ATGAAAATCAGGTAAGAAGTCTTGACAACAGCAACAACAATTTTATTGGCTCATACCGGATTTATAATATTAATATTGATGCGTACTATTTACTCACATTTTTTGCTTAGAAATCTTCCTTTTGTTGTAAGATTTGCATATTTTTGCATCAGACCAAATAAATGAAGAGAGCAACAACAAAAAAATGTTTTTTAGTAACTTTTGAGAAACTTTCGTTACAAACATGTACAAAAAGCAACTTTTGACTTTTTTGAGCAACTTTTGAGCAACTTTTTGAGAAATTGCGGGCAACTTTTTGGGAAATCTCGGGCAACTTGTGGAAAGCCCTTATTCTGGGGAAGACTATTGCTTAGCGGCGCTGTTTGCTCGGCGGCCTCCATTGCCTCAGATTCAAACGCACCGGGGGTAATGAATGGCCAAGCACCTTACACCAATCGACCAAAGCAACCTTTTTTCCATTTGTAGTGTAAATATGGGTTGTATCAGTGGCCAACTTGTATCCGGACCTGAGGGAGGGAATATGCCCTCACGAACTTTGAACGTTAATAACGTTGTGACTTTATCGAAACAATTCAACACGACCTGTTATTTTTTTACGGAATTTAATGCTTCCATGGCAAACGTAGTTTGGCAGGCATGTTTTTCTAAATTTTGAAGTTTCCTGTTAAAAATGCAACTTGGTCGCGCAACGATGTTGCCTTACAAGTTGAAAGTTGAACGTTGCAAACGGTAGAAGCAACTGCAATGTTTTTGCAACAACTGCAATCTGTTGCACAGGGAGGTAGCAAAATATGTGTAATATCATACCGCAACTGGCAACACAACATTGTTTCGCTACAAATTGCACGAAAATGTTGCCCGTATTACGCAGGAGACTATTTTAACATCCTTTTATTCCCTTCGATTACTTTTCAGACAATTTGGACGATTTTTAGAAGTTTTGGAAAAATGGAGAAATCCAAGGATGGCCGACCAATTATGACGCAATTCCCAAGTCATGTAACGTTATCAACTAGTGATGCGGACCTCAAAGGAGTTATTTCTAGATGT
>JAOXRU010000222.1 GCA_025800395.1 Flavobacteriaceae bacterium | reverse complement strand
ATATTCCCCATCTTATCATAGGTGATTCCGCTTAGGTTGTACTTCCCAGTGTTATCCGTTGCAGCTGTAATCCTATTCAAGGCATCGTAGCTATAGGCGTAACTTTTCAAAGAACTGTCGCTATTGGCAGTGCGCCATTTGGTTTCACTAATGTTTCCATTGTAAAGCGGATTGGTACCACTGTTATAACCAATGCTAAAGTTAAACAATTTATTGGGATTGGGGGTTCCCCCCTTGCCAAAAAAGTGGCGAAGGTTTGGGAGGGGTATTAACATAGTACTGCGTTTTGAGTACTGAGTTTTTTAGTAAAGTTGTGCATCCTTCCAATTATACCAAGATGGAAGAAGGGGTACGCAAGGAGGGGAAACCCAAGGACAAGGAACAGGTTTTTGCTATGCTAGATGCTTTTACCAAGCAAACCAAACTGCAAAACGTATTGCAATAAAGTATCCATCCGACTAACCACATCTTGCTTGGTATCGATTCGCTATTTAGCTTTGTTGTATGCGAAAAAGAAGAACCAAGCAGCAGATTTATTTGATACTTAGGGAGTATCAATCTAGCCAGTTAAGTCAAAGAGAGTTTTG
>JAOXRU010000221.1 GCA_025800395.1 Flavobacteriaceae bacterium | reverse complement strand
GGCAGATAAATACCAGATTGTTACGGTTAATTTAGAAAACAATGCAAAATCTACAAACCAATCTACTACCAATCAGGCTACTGTTACCTTAAACAGGGGAGCCAGATACGAATGGTATGTGGTGTCTCTTTCTAATAGTTCCGATGTGAAGGAAACTAGTGAAAAATGGCGATTTTTTAACGCGGGAGCTGGTCTAGAGAGTCATCCGCCATTTCCCGCAACTGCGGTAGCGCCAAAAACTGGTAATACCCTGGATAATGCAGGGGATGTAACTATAAAGTGGAGTGGAGCAGACCCAGATAACGATATCGTTTCTTTCGAATTGTTACTAGATACTACAAACCCACCAACCACAAGCATAGGAACCTATACAACTACTAGTGCCGTGGTAAGTACGGTTGCGGGTACAACCTATCATTGGCGAATTATAGCTAAAGACTTTAAGAACAACACCTCCCAATCCGAAGTGTTTAGCTTTGCCATTAAATAAGTGGATGTAGATTTCGGAAAATATTTTGCTAGAAGGTAAGTAGTCCTTAGCTGGTATTGTTGTGCAAGTCTATATAAGGTAAATGCAAATTGTGTAGGCTATAGCCAGAAATACCTGGTAGAGAAGGTAATGCCGTTGCAAAAGCACCCTAATGCATTTGCCATTTTAAATTACTAGTATAAAAAAGAGCAACTATGCGAAGTTATCGTTTTTAAGTTCCTATAATTTCCTTTATAAAAAATTTATATCCTCACAACCAGCAGCTTGCTCTGGGTTAATTTTTTTTCAGACGTTATTCTATTTTGTTAAAAACGTTTTACAACGGTCTTAAGGTCTTTATGGGGTTTACTGCCATGTACCAAAGAAATACGGTAGAAATGCTAGTACTTGCTATAAAAAGACACGCCTTAATGTGCTCAAAGCATTTCTCTTAGATTACTTTTTTGGCTTTTCTTCTAGATAGCTAAGCAAGATAAGACCTATACCAGAAAAGAAGAACACTATTATGCCCCATAATAGCCCCGAACGATGGATAGATTTAGCATACTTATACGCCATGTTTACTGCTATTATAACAATTATAAGCCGTATTAAAGAAAAAATAATATTTAAATCGGGAAATACAATTTTTCCCAGGATAACTAAACCAATATTAAATAGGAGAAACAATATCCCAAAACTGCGGATGCTTTTCGCCTGTAATTCGGTATTATAGGTGTGCGTTCCAATAGCGCTGTATTCTATTTTAGAAGTATCTACTTCTATGCCCCTAGATTGGAGTATGCTTACCATGGCATTAATCTCTGTTGGCCGAAACGTGGTACTGCGATTATGTACAATATCTTGTAGTTCCTCACTCGATTTTTTCTTGTACTTTTCTATAATCGCTTGTTTGTAATTTGCCATACGGTATTATTTATAAAGAATATAGATGTATGAATCATTGGGGCTTTTGTTTCTTGTAATAGACACCACCTATTTAGCCGCTATACAAACCGTATACTTTTAACTGGTGCAAATTCTGGACTATTGTCACGGTAGGTAGATTTTATAATTAGCTTTAAATCGGAGCAATATTCCATTAAAATACGTCCTTGTACAATAGATTGTCTTCGGATAGAGCCGTGGTCTTTTTTACTAATTACTACTGTTCTACTTTGTTTTTCTAGCCTCTCGTAAAATTTCTGCAAGGCAGTTAGCTGAATTTTTTCGTTTGGTGGGGTGTAGGTTGGACCAAGAATAGCTAGAATAACAATAATTCGCTTAAAATTTGCCAGCTTGTTACCGTAGCCTAGCGTTTTGTTGTTGTAATAAGAAGCTTCTTCTGCGGTGCTGCCTGCAATAGCAATAGGATTGCTAGAGGTAGCTGGTTTCTTTAGAATTCTGGTACCGCGAATTTTTCTAATAAGCTTTAAAATATCTTGTTTTCGGGTTTTAGTTATTGCACGCTTACCCATAATATAGTTACGGATATCGGTGAGTAAAACCATCATATTTTCCTCGTCGGAATAGTTAAATCCTTCTTGTCGGATATTCACGTTGGCTTTTTTAGAAGATTCCTTTTCGGTAAGTTGCTCCATTATCTCTAGGCACAAGGCAAATTGCTTTTGCATGGCTTCTATGGTTACCAATTCTGTTTTCTTTATCTTGCTTAGGGTAGCCACATGGGTATCCATAATTCTGGCTTTGTCTAAGCGTACTCCTAATTTTACAGAGGCACTTGCTGACATACTTTTTGTTTTAAAAATTATGGCATCTAAGTAAACTATTAGAAGCTTGTAAGTCAATATTTTGTTGTGAAAGCCCTATTTTTGTAGGTAAAAACCTACAATACATGTTAAAAAGTGCA
>JAOXRU010000021.1 GCA_025800395.1 Flavobacteriaceae bacterium | reverse complement strand
CTGCGGTTAAAAGTTTAAACGATAAGCTGCACACTAGCATAACTGTAGGTCTAAATGATAAATTGGCTTTTGTAAAGCACCTATTTCTAGGAAATAACGATGCTTTTAACAAAACCATAGAACAGCTCAATACTATAGAAGAAATGGACAAGGCTGTAAGTTTTGTACAGCATTTGGTAAAGCCCGAGTTTAACCAATGGACTGGTAAAGAAGAGTACGAAGAACGATTTATGTTACTTATAGAAAGAAGGTTTGCATAATATTGCTTATGATTATGCTGTAAGGAATAGTGCACTTTGCCACCTATTTTAAGAAGAATTGGTTTACGAGAAACAGCTAGAAATGCAGCTTATTGTTAAATGAACAATCTATTCTCTATTAGAGAGATTTAGATCGGGAATTGTAAGGCTAGCAGTTTGCTTTTCTCTTAAAAACGTTACTGTCGCAACTATTATCTATAAAAATTAACTATTTAAATAAATACTATTGGGAACCTTGTATGTTGTGCCTACACCTATTGGCAATTTAGAAGACATCACCTTACGTGCAATCCGCATCTTAAAAGAAGTAGATTTGATATTGGCAGAAGATACCCGAACCACCTCCAAGCTTTTACATCATTTGCAGATAGACACCCCTATGCGAAGCCACCACATGCATAACGAGCACAAAACAACAGCTGCTATTGTTTCTCAATTGCAGGCTGGTGCAAGCTACGCTTTGGTATCTGATGCTGGCACACCAGCTATTTCGGATCCGGGGTTTTTGCTTTGTAGAGCATGTATAGAAGGGGGCGTATCTGTAGATTGCCTACCTGGCGCAACGGCCTTTGTGCCCGCGCTGGTAAACAGCGGTTTACCATGTGATAAGTTTGTATTCGAAGGTTTTCTACCCGTAAAAAAAGGACGCCAAACGCGTTTAAAATTTCTTGCGGAAGAAAGTCGCACAATTATACTTTATGAATCGCCACATAAACTGCTAAAAACTTTAGGGCACTTAGGAGAATTTCTCGGAATTGACAGACAGATAAGTATCTCTAGGGAGATTTCTAAAAAATTTGAAGAAACCATACAAGGCAGCATCCAAGAAGTACAACAACATTTTGAGGAAAAGGCGCCTAAAGGCGAGTTTGT
>JAOXRU010000187.1 GCA_025800395.1 Flavobacteriaceae bacterium | reverse complement strand
CATTTTTTGAAATAAACCCTTAGTATTGTAGCAGTTGCACAAACGTTCGATTGTGATAAAAAACATGAACCTAAAGATTTTCGGGTACAAATCAGGGTACAAATCCAATCTTTTTAAAAATAAAAAAACCTTAGTTTGTTCATAATGAATAAACTAAGGTTTTGTAGTTGTGGTCCCACATGGGCTCGAACCATGGACCGTACTGGATGATTGCGAGTCCGATGTTTTGTTCCTACAGTGTATTGTAGCCCACGCCATTTCGGTTTGATTGGTGTTTTACTCAGGATTAGGGGGGAAATAAAAAAAGTCCCCAACTTTCGTTGAAGACTTTTCTGTGGTCCCACATGGGCTCGAACCATGGACCCCCTGATTATGAGTCAGGTGCTCTAACCAGCTGAGCTATAGGACCTGCATTTTGCGGATGCAATATTACTACATATTTTGCTAGTCTGCAAATTAATTTTGCCTTTCTATGCCTTTCTTTCCTGACAGAGCTCTATCAGCACCCCATTGGTACTTTTTGGATGTAAAAAGGCAACCAACTTATTATCTGCACCCGATTTTGGGGTTTCGTTTAGAACAATAAAGCCTTCGGCTTGTAGGCGCTTAATTTCACTTTCGATATCTTCTACATCAAAAGCAATATGATGAATACCCTCTCCTTTCTTTTCAATAAACTTGGCTATAGGGCTATCTGGTTTAGTAGCTTCTAGTAGTTCTATTTTATTCGGACCCACTTGAAAGAAGGAAGTTTTTACGCCTTCACTCTCTACGCTTTCTATTTTGTAGTGTGGTGCACCAAATAGTTTTTCAAACAATTCGTTTGAGACTTCCAAATCTTTTACTGCAATACCAATATGTTCAATTTTTCTCATAATTCCTGCTTTTTGGATAGTCAAATTTACGATTTTCTATTCATTATTTGGACGCGATTTACGCGCTAAATTTTCCTTATTTATCTACAAAAAGGACATATTTTTCTTTTCTTGGCTCCCAATATCGTCCACAATGCTAATTATTGTATTTTTGCATTATGGAAGAAACACAAAGACAGCGCAAAATAGCAGGTGTATTACAGCGCGACTTGGCAGATATATTACAGAGAGCGGCTACAGATGGTGGAATGAAGGGGGTGCTTATTTCTGTAAGCAAGGTGCGTATAACGGTAGATTTGGCTATCGCCAAGGTGTATTTGAGTGTGTTTCCTGCAGGCAAGGGAGAGGAATTGTTGGAGGGAATACAGTCCAATCAGCCATTGATACGGCATGAGTTGGCACAAAGAACCAGGCATCAGTTGCGTCGTGTGCCCGAATTGTTGTTTTTTGTTGACGATTCTTTAGAGTATATAGACAAAATAGACAAGTCTCTCAAGGGAGGCGATAATCCAATAGACAATCCAGATTTGCTGGACGACCGCAAAAAAACCTAAGAAGATTTTGAATTTTCCGCTCTATATCGCCAAGCGCTATTTGGTTTCCAAAAGCAAGCAAAGTACGGTAAACATTATCAACAGAATCACTTTTTTTGTAATTGTGGTTGGAGCTGCTGCTTTATTGGTGGTATTGTCGGGTTTTGCAGGACTCAAAGAATTTAGCTTGTCTTTTACCACCCAATACGATCCGGATTTGAAACTGAGGCCAGCTTCATCTAAGTTTTTACAAATCGATGCTGCCCAGGAAGCCCAATTAACCCAAATAGAAGGACTGGCGGCTTATTCCAAATTTTTGGAAGAGCGGGTATATTTGGGATTTCGAGAAAAGCATTACGCTAGCGGATTTATATGCGGTGTGGATACCAATTACAATCGTGTGGTTCCTATAGATAGTGCAATGTATTTTGGAACATGGATCAACAATAGCTTGGACCAAGTAGTTGTAGGTATGGGTATAATGGATGCCCTAGGCATAGGATTGCATCGCGATCCGATTAAAATTGTTGTTCCCAAGCTCGGCAAGGGGTCTTTGAGTCGCAGTTCTAAGCTGTTTAATCAAGAATTGCTAACGGTGGGCGGTGTATATAATATCAACGACGATATAGATAAGAAGTATCTTTTTGCGGAGCTAGATATAGCACAAAAATTGTTGGAAAAAAAATCTGGGACGATTAGCGGTTTACTGATTCGATTGGAGCCGGGTGCAGACGAGGGGGAGGTGATTACCCAATTGGAACAAATTTTTCCGAATCAGGAGGTTCGGGTTCGCAATAGAGAATCTCAAAATGAGGCTTTGTACAAAATGTTGAATTCAGAGAACTTGGCTATATATTTAATCTTCACTTTGGTGCTTATTATTGCCTTATTCAATTTGGCTGGAGCTATCATCATGCTCATACTCGATAAACAAGACAATGCTCGCACCTTGTATTATATCGGCACTACGGTAAAGGAATTGCGTCAGATTTATTTTTTGCAAGGCCTATTGGTAACCATTGCAGGAGGGGCTTTAGGCATCCTTATTGCCTTATTACTAGTGTATAGCCAACAAGTGTTCTCATGGTTTTATATAGGGGCAAATATTCCGTTTCCGGTGGCCATACGTGGGGCCAATGTACTCTTGGTGTTTGCAACCATTTTGTGTTTGGGCTTTATTGCTTCCAAAATTGCTGCTTCCCGCATCAACGATAAACTTTTGCGTGCTTAAACTTTCGGCTGTGGCTTTTTCCAACTATCGGATTGGATCACCTATTTCTATCGTATTATAAGTTGTTTTGACCTAATCGTTGAGTTTCAAAACAGCCATGAAAGCTTGCTGTGGAATTTCGACATTTCCAACCTGACGCATGCGTTTTTTTCCTTTTTTCTGTTTTTCTAGGAGTTTGCGCTTACGCGAAATATCACCTCCATAACATTTGGCGGTTACATCTTTGCGCAAAGCTTTGATGGTTTCTCTAGCGATAATTTTGGACCCGATAGCGGCTTGTATAGGGATGTCAAATTGTTGGCGAGGGATCAATTCTTTTAGCTTCTCACACATTTTCTTTCCAATGCTATAGGCGTTGTCGGCGTGTAATAAGGCAGACAGGGCGTCTACGGTTTGTGCATTGAGCAAAATATCTACTTTTACCAATTTGGAGGCACGCATGCCTATAGGGGCATAGTCAAAAGAGGCATATCCTTTAGAAACGGTTTTTAACCGATCGTAGAAATCGAAAACAATTTCTGCAAGCGGCATATCAAAACTCAATTCCACACGCTCTGGTGTAAGATAAGTTTGGTTGGTGATTTGCCCGCGTTTTTCAATACAAAGGCTCATGACATTGCCAACAAAATCTGCCTTGGTGATGATGGTTGCTTTTATAAATGGCTCTTCTACCCGATCCATGGTAGAAGGATCTGGCAGATCGGTAGGGTTGTTTACTATAATGGTTTCGTTTGGTTGTTTTTTGGTAAAGGCATGATAGCTTACGTTGGGTACCGTGGTAATAACGGTCATATTAAACTCACGTTCCAAACGCTCTTGAATAATTTCCATGTGGAGCATTCCCAAAAAACCACATCGAAAACCAAAGCCTAAGGCAGCAGAGCTTTCTGGTGTAAATACCAAGGAAGCATCGTTGAGCTGCAATTTCTCCATAGAGTTTCTAAGCTCTTCATAGTCTTCTGTGTCTACAGGATAAATACCTGCAAATACCATGGGTTTTACATCCTCAAAACCGTCAATCATGTTTTGAGTTGGGTTTTTAGCATCGGTGATGGTATCCCCAACTTTTACTTCTCTTGCGTCTTTTATTCCGGTGATGAGGTAACCTACATCTCCCGTAAGTATTTCTTTTTTTGGTACCTGATTGAGTTTGAGAGTGCCAATTTCATCTGCAAAATAATCTTTTCCAGTGGCTATAAACTTAATGTTTTGCCCTTTGGTGATTTTACCATTTACTACTCGGAAATAAGTTTCTACTCCTCGAAAAGGATTGTAAACCGAATCGAAAATCAATGCTTGTAGTGGTGCTTCGGCATCTCCTTTTGGAGCTGGAACACGTTCGATAATCGCATTTAGAATTTCTTCAATTCCAATTCCTGTTTTGGCTGAGGCCGGAATGACTTCTTCTGCTTCGCAGCCCAGCAAATCTACGATATCATCGGTTACTTCTTCCGGATTTGCAGAAGGAAGGTCTACCTTGTTGAGTACTGGAATAATCTCCAGATCGTTTTCTAGAGCGAGATATAGATTAGATATGGTTTGTGCTTGTATGCTTTGCGCGGCATCTACCACTAGTAGGGCGCCTTCGCAGGCGGCAATAGAACGAGATACCTCATAGGAAAAATCTACGTGGCCCGGTGTATCGATTAGGTTTAGTATATAGGTCTCTCCTTGGTAGGTGTATTCCATTTGGATAGCGTGTGATTTAATAGTAATTCCACGCTCTCTTTCCAAATCCATACTGTCGAGCAACTGATCTTGTTTTTCCCTCTCGGTAACCGAACCTGTAAAATCCAGTAAACGATCTGCTAGGGTACTTTTACCGTGATCGATATGTGCAATAATGCAAAAGTTTCTAATGTGCTTCATAAAGCTATCTAATATGGCTTGCCTTGTTTGACTGCAAATATACCTTATTTTTATCTAAGCAGCCTCGGTTTTATTGTCTATTACAAATACCCTAGGAGGTCTTGGTTTGGCATGGATTATGGGTCTAATCTCCACTAGAAGACCAATTATAGAAGTGGTGTGTGATATAGGAAACTGGTCTAGTAGGGTGTTTTTTGGGTCTAGGTAAATGCCGATTTAAGGCGTATTGGAACTAGAAAGATAAAGTTTCTTAAATGGATCAGAAAGCCCTAAAAACCAACTAATAGAAAAAAAACTAAATTTTCAATTAAATTAATTATATTTGATAGCTAATTCAAAAAAAAGGACACCTCTAAATCCGATTTGATGAGAGTCAAATTGAGGTGGGTTTTTTATAAGATAAACAGGGAGATTGTCTTGTATATAACGGGGTTTAAAAAAACTTGGACAATTGAGTAAATTTTTATTATTTCTGCTATGTTGTAGTGCCAGTATGGTGTTACAGGCTCAAGAATATGTAGTAACTGGCAATGTAAAGGATGTAGACAGCGCCACTATACCGTTCTCCAATGTATTGCTGTTGTCTGCCAAAGACAGTACTTTTGTGCAGGGTACTCTTGCAGACGAAGAAGGTAAGTTTGTCTTGGAAGGAGTGAAGAAAGGAGCCTATTTTTTGAAAGCAATTTATCTAGGGCAAATGTCCAAATTGCTCCCTATAGATGTGTTGAAAGACACCCATGTGCCAAAATTGCAAATTCGAGAAATTACCCAAAAATTGGATGAAGTCGTGGTAACCTCCAGAAAGCCAAATGTTCGAAAGAAGGAGGGGAAGTTGATTTTCGAAGTTGAAAATTCGATAGTTTCTAGTGGAACGAGTTGGGATGTACTCAACAAAACTCCTGGAGTGATCAATAGCAACAACGAATTACAAGTGCGCAATCAAGCTGCAACGGTCTATATAAACGGACGAAAAATGCATTTGAGCAATGATGAGGTGCAAGAGTTTTTGGAAAACTATGCGGGTAGTAATATCAAATCTATAGAGGTACAAGCCAATGCAAAAGCAGATCAGGATGCCGAATCGGGACCAATTATCAATATAGTGACTAGCAAGAGTGTTGCCTTTGGTTACAAAGGAAGTGTAGGCGGATATTACCGACAAGGAGAACAATTCCCAAAATTCAATGGGAATACGGCACATTATTTCAAATCTGAAAAAACACATCTTTTTCTCAATTATAGTTTTAGTCCCAAAACGGAATTTATAACTGCCGAAGACAAAACCTATTTCTTAAATGAGAGTAACAATCCTTATAGCCAGTGGGACACAAAGTTTGATCGAGAAATTCAAAGCAATACGCACAATATAACGGCTATTTTTGATTATCAAATCAACGACAACAACAAGCTCAATATCACCGCGCTTAGTATGTTGGCTCCCAATACTACTTACGACAATTTTCAGCGTTCGAATATTACAAACGCCAGTGGGGTGCTAGATTCTATATTTACTACCAAAAACGACATTGGACAGGATAAGTTCAATAGTTCTGCCGATGTGACATTTCGCCACAATTTCCCAAAAAATGGGGGCTGGAAATGGAATGCCCATTTTACACAATTCAATATGGATCGGGTGCAGGATGTTCGTTCGCGCTACAACAATATAGGGGAAGATACTACACGAAATTTTGATTTTTATACCGAGTCCAGACAAGCGATTACCATTTATACTTCCCAATTGGATATCGACACCAATATTGGCAATGCCGATATACGTGTTGGCGCAAAGGCAGCGATTATCGATTCGGAATCCCAGTTGGATTTTTACAATGGCGCAGCCGGAACCCGTGTTTTCAATTCGAGCCTATCGGATTTATTTGCCTATGATGAGCAAGTCTATGCCGCCTATGTTAAGATGTCCAAAGCTTGGGGGAAATGGAGTATAGACGCAGGTTTGCGCACGGAGTATACGCTCAGTGAAGGCCAATCGCAGCACGCGATAAACAACAATAAGTTGGAGTATACAGAATGGTTTCCGAGTGCAACATTGTCGTACGTGCCAAACGACAACCACAGCTTTTCATTGAATTACGGACGGAAATTGAGAAGACCCAGATATGAGGACCTCAATCCTTTTCGGTATTTTATCAATGAAAACAACTTTCTGGAGGGAAATCCTAGATTGCGCCCCAATTTTAGCAATGAGTTGACTTTGAGTTACGGACTAAAGGAACAGTATTTTGTAGATTTTTACTATAGAGATAATGGCAACTATATCACTGCTGTTTCTTTTGCAGACAACCAAGCCCAAGTACTCAAAACCATAAGACAGAATGTGTTGGGGAGCACTTCTTTTGGGGTGGATTTGTATCATGGTCGTAGTATAACCAATTGGTGGTATGCCAATTTTTATGTTTCCATATTTCATGAAGACGAAACCTTTTTGGCTATAGAAAGTATAGAAGAAAAATATCGCAATGAATATGATGGTTGGTATGTGGATATAAGTAATAGTTTTACCCTTTCCAAAGACGGTACACTAACTGGAGATTTGGGCTTTAGCTATTTGAGTGGCTATTTACAATCCTCTTTCTTGCAAGAGGAGACCATAGGACTGAATTTGGGCTTACAAAAAACCTTTTGGAACAAAAGGGCTAGCCTGTCTTTTAAAGCAAATGACATACTCAATAAACAAAATGCTACCATAACAGCCAAATATTACAACCAACATTTTAGAATGTATAATTTGCCAGAAACACGTTGGTTTCAGCTCTCTTTTAAATACAAGTTTGGCAACTTCCGCTTGAGAGACAATATGCGCGGTATCAACAAATCCGAAACCGATAGATTGAAGTAGAAGATTCATAATGCACAAGCACTTCGAGCGAGAAACAGAACCAAAACCACGCTTTTGATATGTTTCCTGTCGCTTGAAAAACCCACATTTACCCTGACTTTGTAACAAAAAACCATCAAAACTACCCTGACTTTGTAACAAAAAATCATTAACTTTACCCTGACTTTGTTACAAAATAAACCATAAATGATACGTAGAGAGCTGATTATAGATTTAGAGAAATGGCGTTATCAAAAGGATCGCAAACCAATGATGTTGCGAGGTGCCAGGCAGGTAGGGAAAACAACCTTGGTTTCCGGCTTTGGTGCTTCTTTTAAGCATTTTGTTTCGCTCAATCTCGAAAGAAAAACGCATAAACGCTTGTTTGAAGCGTCCGATGAGGTATCGGATCTCTTAGGGCAAATTTTGTTTCAATTCAATATTCCAATAGAAGAAATCTCGGACTGTCTATTGTTTATAGACGAAATTCAGGCCTATCCTGCTGCAATCAAGCAATTGCGATTTTGGTATGAGCTTTATCCAGAATTAAGTGTAATTGCTGCTGGTTCTCTACTAGAGTTTACCCTGAAAGACGTTGTTAGTTTTCCAGTAGGCAGAGTGCAGTTTATGTATTTGTATCCTATAAGTTTTACAGAATATTTATCTGCATTGGGGGCGAGTAGGTTGGTAGATGCCATACAAGAAATACCATTGCCTAAAGCAGCCCATAATGCACTAATGAAACACTATCAGGATTATATGCTTATTGGAGGGATGCCCGAAATGGTAGCGAAGTATATAGAAAATAAAGATTTGGTAGCCTTGCAACCGCTTTATGAAAGTTTGTGGCAAACCTATAAAAGTGATGTGGAAAATTATGCGAATAGTCGAGGTAGTTTACAAGTGATTCGGTATTTGTTAGAGGTAGCGCATTTACAACTGGATAAGCGAATAAAATTTGACAATTTTGGTGGTTCAAACTATAAATCTAGAGAGGTAGGAGAGGCGTTTCGTGCTTTGGAATCGGCCAATGTTTTACAAATGGTTTATCCCACTACCGCATTGCACCCCCCATTGATGCCAGCTGTAAGAAGAGCTCCGAGGTTACAATATCTAGATACTGGCATCTTGCACTATCTAAACCAAAGCCAAGCAGCTATGTTGCGACTCCAAGATTTTGATAGTATGTACAAAGGTGCTTTGGTGCCGCATCTGGTTTTTCAAGAACTGCAAACTATTCAGCGGCATTCCAAGCAAAAGTTACATTTCTGGGTGCGAGAGAAAAAACAATCTACAGCAGAAGTGGATTTAGTTTTGCAATATCAAGACTATATTGTTCCTGTGGAAATCAAATCGGGAAGTATTGGAAAATTGCGTTCTTTACAACAGTTTATCGATGGTTGCAATCATCCGTATGCGGTACGCTTATTTGCAGAAAACTTTGGTGTAGAGCGCCATCAAACCATAGCAGGAAAACCTTTTTTATTGATGAATATTCCTTTTTATTTAGGAGCGAAGTTGCCCGAGTACATCGCATATTTTGTAGAAAACTATAGCTTGGAGGATTGGAATAACAAATGAATTACATTAACTTTTCCCTGCCACCACTAGTACAAACTCGCCTTTAGGCGCCTTTTCCTCAAAATGTTGTTGTACTACTTGGATATTGCCACGTATGGTTTCTTCAAATTTTTTAGACAGTTCTCTAGACACGCTTATCTGCCTAGCTGTTCCTAAATGTTCCCCTAAGTGAGCAAGTGTTTTTAGCAGTTTGTGTGGCGATTCGTATAGGATAATGGTGCGGGTTTCTTCGGCTAGATTTTTTAATCGGGTTTGGCGACCTTTTTTTACAGGCAAAAAACCTTCAAAGACAAACTTATCACAGGGTAACCCGCTATTTACCAATGCAGGCACAAAGGCTGTTGCTCCGGGCAAACAGTCAACTACTACTCCTGCTTGAATGCAAGCCCTACATAGCAAGAATCCAGGATCGGAGATAGCCGGGGTTCCGGCATCGGATACCAATGCGTAGGTAGCGCCAGCCTGTAGTTGGGAGACAATAGCATCGGCTGTTTTGTGCTCGTTGTGCATATGGTGGCTCCGCATAGGGGTGTCTATTTGTAGATATTGAAGCAGTTTGCCAGTGGTACGGGTATCTTCGGCCAGAATGAGATCTACTTCCTTTAAAATACGTATCGCACGTAAGGTGATATCTTCCAAATTTCCAATAGGAGTCGGTACAACGTATAGGGTGCCCATATGGTTTTTAGCTGTTTTGGTTCGTTGTTGGTGGCTTTTGTTGTTGGCAGACTATAAAGCTTTTTCTAGCAACTAGCCACAAACTAGCATCCACCAAGATTAAGCAAATCTACGCTCTATAAGTAACATAAAACGCTCTTCGTATTCTTCCTTGCCTTCCCACTGATTGAACTCTGGTTTCACCATATGTTGTATAAACTGTACGGCCTTTTCCATATGCTCTATGGTGTTGAGTTGATCAATAGTTTTGTTGAAAGCAGCACTATCGTTGTGAAACAAATGCTTTACAAAAGCCAGCTTGTCGTTTAAACCAACGCTTATCTTGGTGTGCAATTTGTCGTTGAGACTCTTTCCTACTGGTTCTTCTGCTTCTTTTTTTACAAACTGAGGCTCGGTGCCAAACATAAATTTATCGATCTCTACCAAATCTTCCGATGTCATCTCCGACACCATATCTTTTATAGTAGACATTGCAGGATTATTAATAATGTCTTCAGCCGGACTCGGGTGATCTTCTGGTACATTTTTTTTATTACCGTAAACAGAATTGGCCAAGGTCTCAAATGGCTTTTCCAGATTCGAAGGAGGTGCTTCCTTGGTAGCAACCTGATCCATGTTTTCTTCCAAATACTTTAGAATCGTAATTTTTTCAAACAAATTTTTTGCCTGTTCGTACAATCCTTGAATATGTTCACCATTGTAACGTAGCGTATTGGTGGCGAGTTTGTCGAGTTCTTCTCTGAGCTTGTTTTTCATCTTTTTCTGCTTGCTTTTTAAACTGGCTATTGCCAAATCGAAATCGTAAATTGTTGAAGAAAACTAGTAACTAGGCTATAAAATTACAACAATTTCAATTATGTTTGCTATGGTTCTATCAAAAGAACGCAAAGATTCGGAGTTTTAGTCTTAGAAGAAGAATGTTTTTAGAAAATACGGTAAATCATAAGGAACAATTTGGATGGATAGAAGTGATCTGCGGATCCATGTTTTCTGGTAAAACAGAAGAACTGATTCGCCGATTAAAGCGCGCACAATTTGCCAAACAAAAAGTAGAGATTTTTAAACCACAGGTAGATACACGCTATGATGATGAACTCATCGTTTCTCACGATACCAATGAAATTCCTTCTACTCCAGTTCCTGCTGCGGCAAATATTCGCTTGCTAGCAGACGATTGTGATGTGGTAGGTATAGACGAAGCGCAGTTCTTTGATGATGAAATCGTAAATGTTTGTAACGATCTTGCCAATAGAGGGGTAAGAGTAATTGTTGCAGGACTAGATATGGATTTTAAAGGAAATCCTTTTGGTCCAATGCCCGCACTTATGGCTACAGCAGAATATGTTACCAAGGTGCATGCGGTTTGTACCCGTACAGGAAATTTGGCAAACTATAGCTTCCGAAAGGCGCAAAATGATAAATTAATTCTTTTAGGGGAAACAGAGGAATACGAGCCGTTGAGCCGCGCAGCCTATTACAAAGCCATGCT
The DNA here is from genome assembly GCA_025800395.1 of Flavobacteriaceae bacterium. GTDB lineage: Bacteria > Bacteroidota > Bacteroidia > Flavobacteriales > Flavobacteriaceae > JAOXRU01. Next base: position 26,815 of record JAOXRU010000187.1, on the reverse strand, counting down.
GCAAGAAAAACTCAAAGGCATGGAAGTGCAAGAGCCAGAAGCACTAGAAGCAAAAAAGGATCCTAAAAAAACTGAAGATGGGGCAAACCGTTCTTAGTATTCACTTAGACGCACTAGCACATAATTACCATTATTTACGTTCTAAAATTGAACCAAAAACCAATTTTATGGGCGTAGTGAAAGCCTTTGCTTATGGTTCCGATGCAGAAGCAGTAGCCCTTAAACTTCAAGAGTTGGGTATAGATTATTTGGCGGTGGCTTATGTGTCGGAAGGCATTTGTCTGCGAAAAGCAGGAGTGGAAAAACCAATATTAGTATTGCATCCGCAGTTGGAAAACCTCACCGATTTGGTGGCCTACCAATTAGAACCAAGCATATACTCGTTTCGTGTTTTAAAGGCATGGCTGGCTGTCATAAAACCTACCAAGGAAACTGCTTATCCCGTCCATATAAAAATCAATACAGGGCTCAATCGTTTGGGGTTTTCAGCAAATGAAATAGCATCTTTAAGTGCCTTCTTAGAACAACAGCCTGTGCTGAAGGTTGCAAGCGTGTTTTCGCATTTGGCAGCTACAGAAGACCCACAAGAAAATTCCTTTACCTTGCAGCAAATACAATCCTTTAAACAGCAGTATCAAGTCCTTTGTGAAAAACTTCCAAACAAACCTTGGCAACACATTCTCAATACTTCTGGCATTCTCAATTATGCAGCAGAGGCGCAATTCGATATGGTTCGTTCGGGTATTGGCTTGTACGGTTTTGGTAATGATGCTCAGTATGATAGTATGCTAAAACCTATTGCACAATTGCATACAATAATCTCCCAAATACATGAGTTGCAAGCAGGAGACACCATAGGGTACAATCGAGCGCATCTGGCGCAAAACAATATGCGAATAGGGGTGATTCCACTGGGTCATGCAGATGGCATAGGAAGACAATATGGCAACCAAAAAGGACAAGTTTGGGCGCAAGACCAATTGGTGCCTATAGTGGGCAATGTATGTATGGATATGATGATGATAGATTTAAGCAATGTACCTCATGCCCAAGAAGGCGATACAGTTTGCATATTTGGAAAACAGCCAACAGCAGTAGATCTAGCAGCTACTGCCAACACTATTTCTTACGAACTCATTACTGGAATTTCTCAAAGAGTAAAAAGACAAATACTGCCTTAGTCAAGCATATGTAGTTTATCCGAAAAATAGAACCCTTGTCGAATCCAAAAACACCTAAATTTTGGTATAAAAACGCACATATAGTATTTTTGCTATCTTTAAAAAACAATTATACCAGTAATGGTAAATGGTATGATTATTTAAATTAACTATACAAATATGGGATTCTTTAAAGACTTCAAATCCTTTCTCATGAAAGGAGATATCGTAAATCTAGCCACAGCCGTTGTTTTGGGCGGGGCTTTTAGCAAAATCGTAAACTCCATGGTAGCCGATGTCATTATGCCGCTTATCGGTGTAATTACAGGCGGAACAGATTTCACAAAAAAATTCTTCGCCTTAGATGGCAATACCTACGAAAGTCTCAAGGTTGCTCAAGAAGCTGGAGCAGCGGTAATTACCTACGGAAACCTCATCCAAGTAATCATTAATTTCATTATAGTTGGACTGTTTATTTTCGTTCTGCTCAAGGCTTACGAGAAAAGCAAAAAGAAAGAAGAAGAAAAACCAGCCGCGCCTGCAGGGCCATCAGATAACGATTTGCTAAAAGAAATCAGAGACTTACTGAAAGACAAAAAATAAGCAACACTTAAATTTTTTGGAAAATCGACTCCTTTTTTGGGGTCTTTTTTTTTGGGCGTTATACGGGCCATCCGCTTGTAGTTTTTACCAGTATCTACAGCTTTACTAGGGCTGCGGTAGCTTCCGTTGGTCGCTTCCTCACCCAAGTGCAGCTAGTCTATACTGGCAAAAAGCTATCGCTACTACCCCTAACGCAGCTAATACGGTTTCTTTTTGTTCTGAAATAGAAAGGAAAAAAGGGCTATTTATTGGGGTGGTTTTAAACTAGAAATGGTATTAGGTCTATAGGGAAGTGGTGTGCCAAACCAAACTTGCTGGTTTGATATGGGTTGCTAAAATCAATTCCCAAAAAACCATATCTTTGCAGCCTTAAAAACCCGCGTTTTGATTAAGATTGGCAATATAGAACTTCCAGATTTTCCCTTATTGCTTGCTCCTATGGAGGATGTAAGCGATCCGCCTTTTCGTGCCTTGTGTAAAGAAAATGGGGCAGATGTGGTGTATACCGAGTTTATCTCTAGCGAAGGACTGATTCGCGATGCCGCAAAAAGCACGATGAAATTGGATATATACGAAAAAGAACGTCCTGTAGGTATTCAAATATTTGGTGCCAATTTAGATAGTATGTTGCGCTCGGTAGAAATCGTAGAAGCGTCTAAACCAGATATTATCGATATCAATTTTGGTTGCCCAGTAAAAAAGGTGGTGAGCAAAGGGGCTGGGGCCGGCATTTTGAAAGATATACCGCTCATGGTGAAACTCACAGAAGCCATGGTGAAGCACACCAAGCTACCTGTTACGGTTAAAACCCGTTTGGGCTGGGATGCGAGCTCTATACAAATAGTAGAAGTGGCAGAGCGTTTGCAAGATGTAGGTTGTGCGGCTATATCTATTCATGGGCGTACTCGTGTACAAATGTATAAAGGAGAAGCAGATTGGAAGCCTATAGCGGCAGTTAAAAATAATAGCCGCATGCATATACCTGTATTTGGAAATGGCGATGTGGATGGCCCAGAGAAAGCGATGCTTATGCGAGACGAATTTGGCCTAGACGGTGCCATGATTGGTCGTGCCTCTATTGGAAATCCATGGATTTTTGACCAAATCAAACATTTCTTTCAGACCGGAACGCACAAGACCTTGCCTACTATGGCCCAACGCGTAGAGGCAGCTCGAAGACACCTGCAAATGTCTATCGATTGGAAAGGGGAAAAGCTCGGTGTGGTAGAAACCCGTAGACATTACACCAATTATTTTAAAGGTATTCCACATTTCAAACCTTATCGACAGCGAATGGTAACCTTAGATGCTCCAGAAGATGTATTTGCAGTGCTAGAGGAGTCCTTAGTAGAATTCGCAGATCATCAGTTTTAGCTTGTCTATGTTGTTTGTTGGCTAGTGTAGAATTTATAAAACCGATTGTAAATAAGGGGTTTTGTCTAAAAAATGCCGAGGATGCATTCTGTTTTCCCTCTAAAGGAAAATTCGGCACCTATACTTTTACCTAAAAGAAGCTGCCCAATAGGGCTAACCGGTGAAATCACATAATAGGCTTGGCTTTCAAAAGTTAGGATTCCTATAGAAATGCTTAAAAAATACCAAGCATTGTCTGTTTTTACCAAACTGCCTAGGGCAATTTTATTGGTGGCTTCAAGCGGGAGTTTTTGAAGCAACTGTAGCTCGTTTTCGGCCTTTGCTAGTTGCGTTCCAGTTTTTTCCATCTCCAATTGTACCATGGCTCTACCAGTCTCATGTTTGTCTCCTGCTGTACTTTTGGTTTCGCTATTCAAGGCATGCTGCAATTCGTCAAAGCGCTTTTGTACGATTTCCAAACGGCTTTCAACCTGTGCTACTATCCTATCATATATAGCTTTTTTGCGCTCTTGCATCTGTAGATAAAATGAGATTGGTTAATTTAAATCTGCCAATTCTGTCCCTACCAAAGAGCCTATTGCTACACCCATACCACCCAATCGAATGCCACAACTTACTCTAGGGGAAATGCGCTTTACTATAGCTTTTTTCTTTTGACCCACACCCATAATGCCGCTCCATCTACTCTCTACTTCGAAAGGGGTTTGGGGTAAAATGGTTGTGGTTAGCAGATACTCCAATTGGTGTTGTATTGGATCGGTAAGACCAAATGTAGTGGTTGTTTCTCCTTTAAAGTCGAGATTTCTACCGCCTCCAAATAAAATACGATTGTGAATGTTTCTAAAATAATAATAGCCCTGATCGAGGTGAAAAGTGCCTTGTAAATTCAAATTTGGAATAGGTTTGGTAATCAGTACCTGTGCTCGGGCAGCTTGTACATTGGCCTCAAGCAATTCCCCCGCAAATCCATTGGTGGCTATACAAAGGTTTTTGGTTACAAAATGAAGGCGATCGGTATGCACCTCCACCCATTGGTCTTTTTCTTCGTAATGCTTTACTTGGATGCTGTTGAGGATAATTACACCTGCCAATTGTGCTTGGTATAACAATTGTTGCATCATTTTTCCAGTATCAATCTGCCCTTCTTTTTGATTGAAGATGTATTGGGATTGTATTTTTTCGAAGCCCAAGCTATTGGTCTTAGCTACAAATACTTCTTCCCCAAAAATGGGCATGAGCATTTCGTTGATTCGCGCTCGGTGAAACAAACAATCCAGAAACATCGATTTTTGATCGACGGTAAACAATTCGTATCCGCCGTGATTTTGATAATCAATAGCATTGTCTCCCAATCTAGTTCTTAGTAGATGTAAGCCTTTCCAGCGTTTTTCTACCAGCTCCAATACCTCATCTTCGCTATGAGAACCCAGATCATCCAAAATTTCCGAAAGACTACCAAAACAAGCAAATCCTGCATTCTTGGTGCTAGCCCCTTGTGGTAACAAACCCTTTTCGAGGACCACTACTTTTTTATCTGGATATTTTTCTTTGAGGCGAATGGCGGTACTTAGTCCCACTATGCCGCTGCCTACGATAGTATAATCTATTTTAGAAAACCAGCTTTTGTATTCCCAATAACTTAAATGCATAAATGGCCAATAAATAATGTTGCTATATATACGCAAAAAAAGCTCCCATGGAGGTGGGAGCTTGTTATTTTATATTATTTTGATTTAAAAGTGCTTCATCGAGCTACAAAACAATATCAATTTTCTTCTTGAATCTCAAACTCCTCCATAAACTTAGTGGTGTAATTTCCAGCGATATAGTCCGGATGATCCATAAGTTGACGGTGGAATGGTATGGTGGTTTTGATTCCTTCAATTACAAATTCATCTAGAGCGCGTTTCATCTTGTTGATTGCCTCTTCTCTTGTTTGTGCCGTAGTGATGAGTTTGGCGATCATCGAATCATAATGAGGAGGAATCACATAGCCGCTATACACATGGGTGTCTAATCGAATACCATGCCCACCTGGAGTGTGCAAAGTAGTGATTCTACCTGGAGAAGGGCGAAAATCGTTGAAAGGATCTTCCGCATTTATTCTACATTCGATAGAGTGTAGCTTTGGGAAGTAGTTTTTGCCCGAAATAGGTACACCAGCTGCTACTAGTATTTGCTCGCGTATTAGGTCGTAGTCTATTACCTGCTCGGTAATCGGATGCTCTACCTGTATACGGGTATTCATTTCCATGAAGTAAAAGTTGCGGTGCTTATCTACCAAAAATTCAACCGTACCTGCGCCTTCGTATTTGATATACTCCGATGCTTTTACGGCAGCTTCTCCCATATCTTTACGCAATTTATCGGTCATAAAAGGCGATGGCGTTTCTTCGGTGAGCTTCTGGTGTCTGCGTTGTACCGAACAATCTCTTTCGGATAGGTGACATGCTTTTCCGTATTGGTCGCCAATAATTTGTATCTCTATATGGCGAGGCTCTTCAATAAGCTTCTCCATATACATATCGTCATTTCCAAAGGCAGCGGCCGATTCTTGTCTGGCGCTGTCCCATGCTTTTTTGAGGTCTTCCGCAGCCCATACAGCACGCATTCCTTTACCGCCACCACCTGCGGTGGCTTTTAGCATCACCGGATAACCAACTTCTTCCGCAAGTTTTTCGGCAGTTTCAAAATCTGGAATGATACCTTCAGATCCTGGTACAGTTGGTACGCCAGCTTCCTTCATGGTGGCCTTGGCGGTAGCTTTGTCTCCCATTTGGTTGATCATCTCTGCAGAGGCACCAATAAACTTAATATTGTGGTCTGAACAGATTTTAGAAAACTTAGCGTTTTCCGATAGAAAACCGTATCCTGGGTGTATGGCATCCGCATTAGTGATTTCTGCAGCGGCTATAATATTTGGTATTTGTAAATAGGATTTATTACTAGGAGCAGGGCCAATACACACTGCTTCATCGGCAAAGCGTACATGCAAACTTTCTTCGTCTGCTTTAGAGTACACAGCTACCGTTTTTATTCCCATTTCTTTGCAGGTTCTAATTACTCGTAGCGCAATTTCCCCGCGATTGGCGATAAGAACTTTTTTAAACATATGCTTTATTTTTTAGGTCCAACTATTAAAACTAAAGGACTTTAGTTTATGACGGATCGATTAAAAATAAAGGTTGGTCAAATTCTACTGGAGAAGAATCGTCTACCAATACTTTAACGATTTTACCAGAAACTTCTGATTCGATTTCGTTAAACAATTTCATGGCTTCGATTACACAAAGTACGTCTCCAGTGCTGATGGTGTCTCCTACCTCTACAAATGAAGGTTTGTCCGGAGCTGGCTTGCGGTAGAAAGTGCCGATGATTGGCGATTTTATAGTGATGTATTTTGAATCGTCTGTTGCAGGCGCTTCTTCTTTAGTAGCTGGTGCGGCTGCTGTTTCTGCTGCCGGAGCAGGAGGGGCTGCAACTGGAGCAACCGGTGTGGTTGCTACTGGAATTTGTTGTACTACAGTGGTGTCTCCCTTGCTGACAGATCCTGTACGGATGGTGAGCTTTAATTCTCCCATCTCTAGTTTTACTTCACTAGCACCTGATTTTGCTACGAATTTGATTAAATTCTGAATTTCCTTAATATCCATATTCGATTCTATTAGGTTTTGTTTAGTTGTGTTATCCGTTATAGGCCCATTTCAAATATATAGAGCCCCAAGTAAATCCGCCACCAAAGGCAGCGAAAACCAAATTGTCTCCTTTTTTGAGTTGTTTTTCATAGTCCCAAAGTAATAACGGCAGTGTTCCAGAAGTGGTATTTCCATAACGCTCTATATTCATCATTACTTTTTCGTCGCTTACACCCATTCTTTTTGAAGTGGCGTCTATGATGCGTTTGTTGGCTTGGTGTGGTACTAACCAATGCACATCTTCATGGCCCAGTTGGTTTCGTTCCATGATTTTTCCAGCCACATCAGCCATATTGGATACTGCAAATTTAAACACGGTTTTTCCGTCTTGAAATACGAAATGCTGCTTGTTTTTTAGGGTCTCTTCGCTTGCTGGCAAAATAGAGCCTCCAGCATCTATCTTTAGAAAGTTTCTGCCGATTCCATCTGTTCGTAAATATTCGTCTTGTAATCCCAAACCTTCTTCGTTGGGCTCGAATAAAACGGCTCCTGCACCATCTCCAAAAATAATACAAGTGGTTCTATCGGTATAGTCGATGATGCTCGACATTTTATCGGCGCCTATCAATAGTACTTTTTTATAACGACCAGATTGCACATAAGCTGCTGCCGTAGACATACCGTATAGAAAGCTAGAACAAGCTGCCTGCAAATCGTAAGAAAAAGCATTGGTAGCTCCAATTTCCGAGGCTACATAGGTGGCGGTTGCAGCTACTGGCATGTCTGGTGTAGCAGAGGCTACTAAGACCATGTCTATCTCCTTTGGATCTAAATTTCGTTTTGCTATTAAATCTTCGGCTGCTTTTATTGCCAAATAGGAGGTTCCTGCTCCTTCTTTTTTAAGTAGGCGTCTTTCTTTAATTCCTGTGCGGGTAGTAATCCATTCATCGGTGGTGTCTACCATGGTTTCCAATACTTTGTTAGACAGTACAAAGTCTGGTATATACCCTCCTACGGCTGTAATTGCTGCTGTTAGTTTATTCATTTGGTTCAATAGTTTTGTTGCCCTCAAGCAGTGGCAATTCCGTCCAAAACAACAAAATCACCAACAAAATTGGGTGCAAAATAGGGTGTTTTTGGTATTTAAGAAAGTTTTGAACAAAAAAACTCTCACATTTGTGAGAGTTTGAGATTTTATTTTGAGGATCATTTATGCCTCAGCTTCTTCTGTATTGTCGATAAGAACCTGGCCTCTGTAGTATAGTTTACCTTCATGCCAGTGTGCTCTGTGGTACAAGTGAGCCTCTCCAGTTGTTGGATCGGTCGCAATTTGCGGAGCAGTCGCTTTATAGTGCGTTCTTCTCTTATCTCTTCTAGTTTTGGAAATTTTTCTTTTAGGATGTGCCATTTGTTCCTCTTATTTATCGTTTTCTTTTAATAACTTCTTTAATGCGTCCCAACGAGGGTCTGTTTCTTCTGTTGTTGTTTCTTCTTTTGGTTGCAAAGCTTTTAATCTGTCGACCATGTCCGATTCTAAGCTACCATCTTCAATTCCTGGATGTATACGTTTGCTGGGAATAGCCAATACAGCCATTTCATAGATGTATTGCGATACATTTACCTTAAACTCTCCATGTGGTATCACCAATACCTCTTCGTTTTCGTCGTTAAATGTTTCTCCAAACTTTACCAATAATTCCATTTCGGCTTCTAGAGGCATATCGAATGATTCGTTAGAAATATCGCACAAAACCTCTACGGTACCACCTATGCGGAAATTTAGCTCCAGCATAGTACTTAGCTTATTCAACTCTACTTGCACAAGTAATTGTGCGTTTTCAAATTCTTTGTAGTCGTACAAATCAAAGAACGCTTGCCTAATTTTAAACTCAAAAGAATGTTTTCCTTGCTTTAAGCCTTTAAAGGCAATATCAAAGTCTTTTTGCTTTATCATGGTAAACAAGCTTTTAAGAGCGTGCAAAGATATAAAATTATTCTTAATTTGAAAGATAGAAAAACAATCAAAGATTAAATGATTGCTTTTTAACGGTTTTTACATTAAAAAAAATAGATAAAAACTTATCCTATTGCTAGAAAAACTTACTGTCTACTAGCTGTAAATCATATATCTGCATTTCCCAATCAGAAAGCTCCATTCTCTTATTGGTGCTTTCCTTTTTCCCAACCATGTTTTCCTAAATATTGTTCTCCGCTTTCTACTGCGCCATCCTCTATAGAAGTGCCCATAGAATCGTTCCAACGATTGAGGTATCCAAATAAGGAAATTACACCAAGCATTTCTACAATTTCGCCTTCGTTCCAATGTTTGTAAAGGCGTTTTTTGATATCTTCATTTACTGCATTTGGCACTTGAGAGGCTGCTAATGAAAAGTCTAATGCCGCACGTTCTGCTTCCGAAAATGAAGGATGCGTTCTGTATTCCCAAATGTTATCTAGTTGTTCCTGTTCTGCACCATACCGTTCTGCTGCTCTTATAGCATGTGCTTGGCAATATCTACAACCAGTAGCATTACTACTCACCCAAGCAATCATGCGCTTTAAGGCAGAAGTAACGCGTCCTTCATTGGCCATAACCGCTTTGTTGAGGTTAATAAAGGCTTTAGAAATGGCTGGTCTACGCTGCATGGTTAGCACCGAGTTTGGACAAAAGCCCAAGGTTTCATTAAAAAAAGTGGCTAGTTCTTGGGTCTCCTTGTCGTATTCCGGATCTAAAGGTGTAACTAGTGGCATATTGGTTTTCGATTAGTGATTTATAGCTATTTAATTGTAAATTTGAGGTCAATTAACAAAAAAATAATCTTATGACAAATCATATTACTACAAAGTGGTTGGGTAACATGCAGTTTGAAAGCAACAATCCTTCGGGCGATTCTTTAAAAATTGATGTAGCAGAAGATGCAGGCGGCAATGGGGATGGATATCGTCCAAAGGCATTAATGTTAAGCGGTTTGGCAGGTTGTTCTGGCTTGGATGTGGCTTCTCTGATGAAAAAAATGAAATTGGAAGTGGAAGAATTTACCATAGAAACTATAGCCAATCTTACAGAGGAGCATCCCAAATATTATGATAAGGTAACCATAGAATATCATTTTAGCGGCGCCAATTTGAATGAAAAGAAGTTGCAGCGTACTGTAGATTTGTCCGTAGAAAAATATTGTGGGGTCATGGAAATGTTTCGTCGCTTTGCAGAAGTGGAGATCAAAACTATTTTTCACCATCGATAATATGCGTTGGATAGTAGCACCTCAGGTGCCAAACGACAAAGTGTCTGCTTTGTGTGAAGCCTTGGAGGTAGATCCGATTTTGGCGCAACTTTTGGTGCAACGTGGCATTGAAGGTTTTGAAGATGCCAAACGCTTTTTTCGACCCCAATTACAGCATTTGCACGATCCTTTTCTAATGCGAGACATGTCCTTGGCAGTAGATCGATTGCTATTGGCCAAAGAAAGAGGAGAGTCGGTACTGGTATATGGAGATTATGATGTAGATGGTACTACGGCTGTGAGTCTTATGGCTACTTATTTGGATCATTTGGGTTTGGAGGTGGCTACTTATATACCCGATCGTTATGCAGAAGGCTATGGGGTTTCTTTTGCAGGTATAGATTTTGCAATTGACAACGAATTTTCTCTAATAGTGGCATTAGATTGTGGCATAAAGGCCATAGAAAAAGTCGCTTATGCCAAAGAAAAAGCCATAGATTTTATTATTTGCGATCACCATACTCCGGGAGAAGTGCTGCCACAGGCAGTAGCGGTACTAGATCCAAAGAGAGAAGATTGCAGCTATCCATACAAGGAGCTTTGTGGTTGTGGGGTAGGTTTTAAGCTTGTTCAGGCCATTCACCAATATTTGCAACTAGATTTTGAAGATTTGATTCCTTATTTGGATTTGGTGGCTATTGCTATTGGAGCGGATATAGTTCCGATAACTGGGGAGAATAGGGTTTTGGCTTATTACGGATTGAAACAGGTCAATTCCCATCCGAGATTGGGGGTGGAAGTGTTGCTTAGCAAAGAGAAAAAAGGAAAAATGACAATAACCGACCTCGTATTTGGCATTGCACCTCGAATCAATGCTGCAGGACGTATGAGACACGGTACTTATGCTGTGCAATTGTTGATGCAAACCCAATGGGATATAGCCCTGTTGATTGCCAAGGAAATAGAAGAATTTAATACCAATAGGCGGGAGACAGATGCAGCCATCACAGAAGAAGCCTTAGCACAAATAGAAGAAAACAGAGAGCAAGAGGGTTTTACCACGGTGGTTTTCGATCCAAATTGGCATAAAGGGGTTATTGGTATTGTGGCTTCTAGACTAATAGAAACCTACTACAGACCTACTTTGGTATTTACCAAAAGTGGGGATAAATTGGCGGCTTCTGCCCGTTCGGTTCGAGGCTTTGATATTTATAAGGCTTTGGAAGCTTGTGCAGCACATATCGAACAGTTTGGTGGTCATAAATATGCAGCTGGTCTCACCTTGCTTCCTGAGAATTACACTGCGTTTAAGCAAGCTTTTGAAAAAGTAGTTGCGGCTACCATGGATAAAAATTTGCGCACCCCAGAGGTGTCTATCGATACCGTGTTGCCTTTTTCTAGTCTTACACCGAAGTTTTATAGAATATTAAAGCAATTGGCACCATTTGGTCCAGAAAACAGAACTCCGGTATTTCTTACCGAGAATGTATATGACAAAGGTTGGGCCAAAAAAGTAGGAAGCGATCAAACCCATCTCAAATGCCGATTGATGCAAGGACAAAGGGAGTTGGATGGCATTGGATTTGGATTGGGCGATAAGCTAGAGAGTCTGCAAAATAAGCAACGTGTAGACGTGGTGTATACCTTAGATGAAAACGAATGGAACGGTAAGGTGAGTTTACAATTGCGAATTAAAGACATAAAGCCTCACTAAAATGCAGTTGCGCTGGAACAAAAAAAAGTTTTGGAAATGGTTTTTCCGTGTGCTGTTGAGCATATTAGTTATTCTTGTTTTCCTTAGTCATTTTATGAAATTTCGGACCGATGATGCTGGAGTAATTACTTATTTTGAAGGGGTTGTTGGTTTCCAATTAGATTATATAGATTCTGCATACGGTAAGGTTCGTGCCACAAGAACTGGGGATCCCAACTCCAAAAAAGGAATTGTATTCGTGCACGGCACTCCGGGGTCTGGGGATGCTTTTTTTGGGTATTTAAAAAATAGTAGATACCAATATAACCATCAGATAATTACGTATGATAGACCAGGCTATGGCTATAGTAGTTTTGGGAAATCGCTTCCTAGTTTAGAAGCCCAGGCCTCGGTGATTGAAAAATTGATACATCATTATCAATTGGAATCGGTGGTTGTAGTGGGGCATTCTTTTGGTGGTCCTATAGCTGCAGTGTCTGCCTTGCATTCCAAAAAAATAAAGGGATTGTTGTTGTTGGCTCCAGCTTTGGATCCACAACAAGAAAAGAATGTACAAATTGCGGGTGTGTTACAATATCAAATGATACGTTGGTTTACCCCAAAAGTTTGGGAAGTAGCGGCAGATGAAAAATACACCCATATAGGCGAACTAGAAACCTATCGCCCTGCTTGGCAAAGCCTGCAAATTCCAATAATACACTTGCATGCACCAAAAGATAGGCTGGTGCCATTCGAGAATTTAGATTTTGCCACAGAGCATTTTAATAATAACTATTTTAAAGCAGAAGAGGTGCCAGATGGAGATCATTTTTTGCCCTGGACAAACAAACCAGTTGTGTTAGAAGCCATAGACAAACTTCTTCGAACACAGGTTTCTAATCTTTAGGTGCTTTCTATAAACCTGTTTAAAAGAAATAGCGAGTTTATTTTTTTAATATTTGCTCTACTTCATTTTCAAAGCGATCATAAAATAAGCAGCCTTCGAGTAGATTTTTTAATTGGTGTAATTCCGATTCGCTCATGGCCAAATCTACATACTGCATGGGTGTTTGTAACAAATAACTTCTACAATGTGCTTGGTTTGGGCAACTGCCGCAATGGAGATTTTGTAAACTGTATTCCGTTCGCTTCAAAAATGTTTGTATCTCCTGATGTGTAAGGTAAAAACCCATGTCTCTAAAAATCAATTGCATGCGTTGGTCATCCTGTTTTGCCTTCCATCGAAACCCCATGCCAAACTCATTATGATATACAGAAATAATATCGCTCATAGTGTTTTGTTTTGTACAAATATAGCAATTATTTAAAACCATTCTAAATAAATATATTGAAAACAAGATTTCGCTAGAAATGGTATAAGAATTGGTGTTGCTAAAGCAATGTAGCAATGGTCTCTCCCATGAGTATGCTGGTTTCCATTCCGTTTTGGGTATTCGTAATTAAATCCTCAGAGAATTTTATGGTATTCTTTTCGAAGAGCAGAATAATGGTAGAACCTCCAAAGGCAAAATAACCCTTTTCTTGACCTTTGGTAATCTGTGTATGGGCTTGGTGGGTTTGTATCATGCTGCCTGTCATGGTGGCGGCTACATCTACGATGCAAACTTTTCCGTATGCCGAATCTACAACTACATATTCTCTTTTGTTTTCTAGGAAAATCTGTAGGTTTTTTTGCAAGGCCAAGGGCGAAACAGAAAAATAATAACCGTTTATCTTTTTGTTGTCGCTTACCTGTCCGTCTACTGGGAAATGATAGCGGTGATAGTCGGTAGGAGCAAGGCGAATAATGGCCATACTACCACCTATATATTGTTTCGCCAATTCTTCATCTCCAAGCAAGGTAGCTACAGAAAATGCCTTGCCTTTTACAAAAAACTGCTGGCTATGGGTAATTTCTGGAAAGACGAGTATTTTCCCATCTGCTGGAGAGACCACTCCATCGCCTATTGGGCGGGCGTTGGTTTGTATATGGCGGTAGAAAAAGTCGTTGAAACTAGCGTAGCCTGTTTCTGGGATGATATAATCTTCCATAGGCACATTAAAATCTTCAATAAAGGGCTGTACTCTTTTAGCAGAAGCTTTGCTGTTCATGTATTTGCCTGCGATGGCGGAAATACATTTGCGTTTGAATAGGCTGTGTAAAAGGAGTTTTCCAAAAGGATTTTTTCCGTAGAGAAATCGCATAAAAGCCCCAGAAGGGGTTTGTTCTGTGATGATTTGCCCACTTGCTCTATCGATATATTGGATGGGTGAATTAGGCATTCTCTTTGGCAGCTGTATAGGTTTCTAATCGTAGTTTTTCTCCATCAAACACCCCATAGGTGAAATAGTGTATCCAATCGCCAAGATTGGTATAAGTGGCAGCTTCGCCCAAATCGATCTCCATAGGAAGGTGGCGGTGACCAAATACAAAATAATCGCGGTGACCTTCTGCTAGTTTTCGTTTGCAATACTGTACCAGCCATTCGTTTTCTTCTCCGAGGAACTTCACATCTTCGTCTCCAGATATCAGTTTGTTTTTTACCGAGAGATATTGCCCCAAGCGAACGCCCAAATCGGGGTGTAGCCAGCGAAAAAACCATTTGGAAACTGGATGCACAAACACTTTTTTCATGCGCTTAAAGCCTTTGTCTCCTGGGCCAAGTCCGTCGCCATGACCGATAAAGAATTTTTTATCGTTGAAAACAAATTCTTTGGGTTGGTGGTATACGGGTATATTCAATTCCTCTTCAAAATAACCGTTCATCCACAAATCGTGATTCCCCACAAAGAAATATACAGGAATACCGCTATCGGTAATTTCCGCTAGTTTACCCAAGGTGCGGGTAAAGCCTTTTGGCACTACGGTTTTGTATTCGAACCAAAAATCGAACAAATCGCCCAATAGAAAAATGGCTGCGGCATCTTGCTTTACCATATCTAGCCATGCAACAAATTGTTTTTCCCTGGGCAGGCTTGCTTGGTTGTTTGGCGCGCCCAAATGATTGTCCGAGGCAAAGTATATTTTCTTTCCAGCTGGAATTTCCATAGGGCAAATGTAGAAAATATCGGGGAGTTTATGAGAAATAAATTCAGTCATACACCCCTTTTATTTGTGAGAAAAAAGCTACCTTAGTGTAGTCTTAAATGTTTAACTAAATGAAAAGTGAGATGAAAAAACACCTTATAGCTATTAGAAACCATTGGTACCTACTACTGGTTATTCCTCTAATTTTGCAGCAATATGCCTGCAATCAGTGTTCTTTGGACGCCCATTTTGAAGACGGTACGAGGATAGTCACATTGGAAACCATGAAACTATATGGAACCAAATGGGAAGTGATTACCACCTACGAATTTTACGATCAGTTTGTAAAGCTAGAGCAGGAATACAATCATCCTTTAGGAGAAAAGGCTGGTATGTGGATAGATCTTCAATCGGATAGTCTTCTATTGTTTGGTGAAGGCGTCGATTTTGAGGAAAAAAAATACAAAACCACAATTGAAGACTTCAAAAACAACACCAATTTTAGAAAATTGATGTATACTTTTCCCAACACCAATAGTACGATATTTGCTTTTCACTCTTTGTTTCAACCGCTACAAAGAGAGGGAGACACCATCGAGTGGGAGGAAAGCCCAGCTGTACAAACGAGATATTTGGACACCTTAGGGATTTATGATCAGACTATTATTCACGATGACTATTTTGAAAGGGAGATAATGGAATTGCTGTTTCCTGGTATACCGATGGAAATTGGGTTTCCTTTAGAAGTAAAAATTACCCTAGATGAGCGAAAAATTGAAAATTTAGAAAATCGAGATCTGGCAGCATCCATAGTTACCAATACCAAATCCTTTATAGGTATAGACCATATTACCGATGAATTCTTAACAGACTACTTTTTTTTCGAGTCTATGCATCCTATGGAGTTGCAGCAGACAATGAATTATAGCTATACGTCTTCGATACTTTATGTGGAAGACTGTATTACAATGAAATCTAATTTAAATCTAGATGACATCAGTTTTTCGTATGAAGAAACCAATGATTTGGAGGATTTTATGCGAGCGCTACCACGACCAGAAGTTAACCACAAGACTAGAGGGCCGGTGTTTTATCGAAAAGTTACAATTGGAGGAGACTAGTTTTTAAACCATTTGTATTTTGAAATGCCCTAAAAAGAAATAGAAGATTTTTTCTTTATAGCTAAATGAATATAAAATGCCACCACACGAAAGGATTCGTGCTGGAGCCCCATCCCAAGCAGTCAAACCCTAGGCCATCATCCATAAGGCACAAATAATGGAACAGGCATAAGGCTTGGTATCAACTTATGCAGCTATAGCGGCACAGCGCCTTTGCCAAAAGAACCAAATCTTTTTAAAAGGCTATTGCTGTTTTAGCGTTTTGGTTGTTTTTAGCAAACGAGTAGTTTTTTCTTAGCTTTTATAATAAATATTGTTTAGAAATGAAACCTTTTCATTTGGGTTGCGTATTTTGAAAAGGAAACCCTTAGCGAATGACCCAACTAGAATTACAATACTTGCTAAACAAAGCCAAAAAAGGGAATGCGAAAGCCCAATTGAAGGTATACGATGCCTATTGCGATGCTATGTACGCTGTGGCCTATCGCTATTGCAAGCGTAGTGCCTTGGCAGAAGAAGCCCTTCAGGATGCTTTTTTAAAGGCATTTACAAAATTAGAACACTTTCACCACCAATCTAGCTTTGGTGCTTGGTTGCGAAAGATTGTGATACATACCGCCTTGGACTTGTTGCGCAAAGAGAAGAAATATTGTTTTACGCTAGAAGAACAAGAGCTACAACAGCAAGCGGCGCCCGATATATGGGAAGTGCCAGATCGGGTACAAAAGCAGGAGATCGTGGAGGCAGTTGCAAGTTTGGATGAGAAGTATCAGTTGGTATTACAATTATATCTGTTTGAGGGTTATGATCAGGGGGAAATTGCACAGATCATGCAAATTCCCATACGAACCGTGAAGACGCGGTTTCGCAGAGGAAGATTGCAAGTGCAAGAATTATTAAAGAAACAGTATGAAACCAATTAGAGATTTATTTCAAGAAACGGAGCAAAAGACGCCACCGCTGGGTCACCGGCAGAAGATGCAAAGCAAATTAAAAGTCAGGCCCAGATGGGTGTCATACAAATACCAAATGCTAGCGGCTTGTATTGCTGCGATAGTGGGCTTGTTTTTGGTATTTACACCCAGAGAGATACCTCCAGAAAACAATTTTGCCATACAAGACACCCAGTTCTTGGAAGAATTTGAGGCTATAGAACATACCGTCATGCTACAAATAGATGCCGAATGGGAACAACTGCAAAGTCAGACCAAAGATACCGCTTTGTTGGGAGTATATGAGGAGAAGTTGCATACCCTACAGCAGCAATATCTGTTATTGGAAACTGCCTATCGCCAAAGCCCCAACGATATTGCCACCTTAGAAAGTCTTATTCAAAACTTGCAATTGCGTTTGCAGGCTTTAAAACAAATCAACCAACAATTGCAACAACTGCAATCCAAAAACATACAACATGAAACGATTTATCTTTAGTATTTTGTTTTGCTGGCTTATCATAGTGGTAAATGCCCAGACCAGAGAAATAGCACAAAAAAGCAAATCTATAGACGCAAGAGGGATGGCTGAATTGGATTTGGATTTGAGAAATATAAGCTTGGTGGTAGCGCATAGCAAGGACCAACGGGTACATATGGAATACAAAGGTGTTTTTAACAATTACAGCCAAAAGGAGACAAAAGCTAAAATGGATCAACTGCAATTTGAATTCCAAAAAAAAGGAAACCAATTGCGACTCCGAGCCAAAGTGTCGGACCATTGGCAGCGGGTACTGATGGATAGGGATTTTATGATATTGAAGGACTCTGCCTCTGTCGCGCAAAGGAGGGCAGCCAATATTTTTCATCGCGGTTTTGCTCATAAAAAACCACTAGCGAAACCCAATCAGATATACGATAAGTCTAAAGTTAGGCGACAGGACAGTACCATAGGAATATGGCGTATGTTGGAGCAATACAATACCTCTCTAACCGATAGCAGCATGCAAAACATAAAAAGACCCAAGGTGTCTCTACAACAAATGCAGCTAGAAATAGAAAGACACTACCAGCATATAGATCTCATGCCTAGCCGTTTTAGACAGTATGATACAGCGGTTCGCCAGAAAATGAAACCCCATGCCAAGTTTTCTAAACTGGTGTTGTATCTCCGTATCCCAAAATCATTGTCGTTAAAAGTATTTGGTGTCCATATCGATATGTATATACCGGAAGAAATGGAACAAGAGATACGTTTTAAAGGAGAGTTTTCCAGTATTTAT
This sequence comes from Flavobacteriaceae bacterium, assembly GCA_025800395.1. GTDB lineage: Bacteria > Bacteroidota > Bacteroidia > Flavobacteriales > Flavobacteriaceae > JAOXRU01. The sequence goes on along the minus strand of JAOXRU010000187.1, from coordinate 8,762 downwards.
GCCCAATCCTTAAAACATCCCAAAAACCATATCGAATTGGATTATGGGGAATTATATACCCATAGCTTGCAGGGGAAGCTAAGATTAAACTCTGTACAAACTACTATAGGCAAACTACAAGAGGCAAAAATCCGGAGTGTCTCCTCTTCTTTTAGTATAGGAGAAACGCATAAAGGGATAGAATGGGAAGATTTTAATAGTATTCTAAGCATATATGAGGTAAGCAGAGACTTTGGAAAAATGAAACTGATAGGCCATTATTCCAAATTGCACTTCTATGATTCCCAATGGGAATATGCCATAAAAGCCTTTGGGAATCATTGCAAGGTATACAGCGAATTAGGCGCCATTCAATTGGGGGATCAAGAAAGAGATAGGGATTATTTGATGTTCCACAAAAAACGCAAGCATAAAAAACCTTATGCTGGTCTTATCGATCTACATATCAAAAACAGTCTAGTCTATATGAATTGATAAACCCTTAGACACAGTCAAGTATTATATTTTAACCATCACTAAATAAAGACATACGATTCATCCAGTGGTTTGCTGCAAAGCAATTATTTGCGAGCAATTTCCCTGGAAGGAATCGGTGCGCATCCACTTATGAAACGAAGATTTAAGATCACCGTATTTGTTGTAGCCATTATGCTGTCTATTGCCAGCCAAGCCCAACAACTTAGTATTAAAACCAAATTTGGATTTGGCAATGAAGAAGCCCAAGAACTGGCTAGTTTCTTAGGCGTAGAACGCATAGAGATGTCGTTTGTAAAGCCACAAAACGCTAGAGGTAAGTTACAACTGCTTTTACATCAGATTCGCAATGGCAAAGCCATGCCCGTAGACAGTTTGTTGGAAGTTCCTTTGGCGGCATTGCGCAGTAAAAACAACAAAGTGCCTCTGGAGGTAATGGCCCAAGAACGAGACGAAAACCTGCGCTTTCGAATACGTTTGCCAGGGGGGAAATTGGAGCGCACAATAGCTGTTCCTGCGAGCCCGTATGCCTACGCCTTGCACGAACTGCTGGAGGCTGAAGACTTTATAGCAATAGGGGAGCGCAAATACCTCTTAGGATATTTTTTGCCTTATGTAAAGGATGATATGCTGTTGTACTGTGCGGTATCTGGCAGTAGCGTAGATCCGCAACTTTGGGGGCAAGAATTTGGGGTGCCCAACTACTTTTTGTTGGAGTTGGTGTGGCTAGAGGAATGAAATGGATAGGATACTAAAGAAAAGAGAGGAAAACGCTCTTTTTTATATGATTATTGAAGAAGGACCGCAAATTGCGGTCTTTTTTTACTGATCTCCCGCATACCACTCGGCATAGGAGGTGTCGGTTTCTTGTAAGCGCAGGCTGTGCAACTGTATATGCTGCGGTAGGTGTTTTTGAATTTTTTGTGCAAAGTCGATTACCATTTGTTCACTAGTGGGTTGGTAGTCTACCAAAATCACGTGGTGTCCGCGGTCTTGTAGTTCTTTGGCCAGTTCTATATGGGGGGTGTTTTTGTTGAATACCGTGGCATGATCGAATAGCTCTACAATTTCGTCTTTCACAATCTTCTTTAAATCGCCAAAATCGATGACCATGCCGTATTTTACATGGTTGGTATCGCTTATGGGCGTGCCAATAACGGTAACCGATAGTTTGTAACTATGGCCGTGTACGTTTTTGCATTTGCCATCGTAACCGTAGAGTGCGTGGCCGGTTTCGAAACGAAATTCTTTGGTAATACGTATTTTGCTCATTCGAGTTTGATGTTATATAAAAGAATGCTGTGCAAAGATAACGAACAACCAATAACCAACAACTATCAACTACAATTCTATTTGATCGTTGTCGCCTTTGTTTTTTTGGTAGTAACGATAAAATAGGTATGCCATTACTACCAATACCACAAATGGCAGGTAAGAGCCTATGAAAACACCAATTTCGTAACCAGAGTCTGGTGCGTTTTTTATTTTTTCTTCGATGCCTACGTCCTGTAAAAGGGTTATCATATGTTTACTTTTTGAATTGGTTGAGTGCGTTTCTGGTGAAATCCGATAATACGAGCTTGCCGGATATTTCTGCTCTTTGGGCTAGTAAGGTATCCCAATTGCTGGTGCCTTGCCAAAGGGTGGTTTTTAGCTCTTGGGTGGCTTCTGGGTTGTAGCTACATAGTTTGGCTGCCAAATGGTCTACCTCCTTATCTAGTTCTTCTATATTGGGCATTACCTGTGCATATAGGCCTTTTTCTTGTGCCCAATAAGCGTTTTTCCACTGGGTGGCCGCTAGGCTAAGTTGGGTAAAGGCAGCAATACCTATTTTTCTGCTTACTGCCGGCTCTATTACAAAAGGGCCAATGCCTATGGTGAGTTCGGACAACTTGATGGAAGCCCCTTCGGTAGCAATAGCATAATCGCAGGCAGCTATAAGTCCCACACCACCGCCTACGGCTTTGCCTTGTACGCGGGCAATTATTGGTTTTCGGCAATTGCGTATGGCATTGATGGCATTGGCAAAGCCCATGAAAAAAGATTTTCCTTGGCTGAGGTTTTCTATGGCAATAAGCTCGTTGAAAGAGGCTCCAGCACAGAAAGCCTTTTCGCCCTCAGATTTTAAAACAATAGCATGTACCTCTGGCTTGTCTGATAGCTGTTGGAAGGCTTCTGTAAGCCTGTCCAATAATTCTAATGGAAAGGAATTGGAAGCTGGATGTCCAAACTCTATCGTAGCCAAATGGTTTTGGATATTGGTGTATAGACTGCCGTTGTTGCGTGTGGTCATATTATATTTTTTTGAAACGTGTAGAGACATAGCAATACTACCTCTGTACAAAGACATAGCAATACTACCTCTGTACGTATGCAAAGATAACTAATTGCATTTGAAGATTGGAAGGGTAATGAATCACGCGAAGGGATTCGCGCGATAACGGGATTCGCGCGATAATGGGATTTGGGCGATAACGGGATTTGGGCGATAACGGGATTCTCGTCTGTATTTATCTTTTTTCTGGCTAAGGGGTAGTAGTGGTAGCTTTTTACTACGAGATGCTTGCGTACTTGGTGGCGGAGGCGACCGATAGGAAGCCCACGCACGCCTAGTAAAGCTGCATATAGGAGTAAAAACTATAACGGATGACCCGACCACGCCAAAGCGTGGATAGCCCCAAAAGGAAAAGCAAGAGGAAACACGATATAATAGTTTTATTTAAAGGTAATCTTTGCGGAATTTGATGATGAGAGTTCCTCCTCTTACGAGCATCCATACGATAAAGGCGATCCAAACTCCTCGAAGTTGAAGACCATAGCTGTTGGTAATTAGTAGGGTGGGGACAAAGCCGAGGAAGGTTGCTGCAAAGAGGGTGTTGCGCAGGAAGGCGGCTTTTCCCATGCCTTTGAATAGGCCGTCGAAAACAAAAGTGAGGGCATTGAGGGGTTGCATGGCGAGGATGATCCAGAAGAGACTGGAGAAGATGGCCAATACGGCTTGGTCTTGGATGAATACTTGCCCTATGGTGTTGTAAGCGAGCATACAAGCCAGGATGAGGAGGATGGCTACGGCTATGGCATATTTGGAGAGATCGAGGGCGAGATTCCAGAGTTTTTTGTAGGCTTTGGCGCCGATGAGTTTACCGGCTATGGCGTTGCCAGCATTGGAGAATCCGTCTATGAAAAAGGCAAAGAACAACCAGATATTCATAAGAATACTATGTGCGGCTATATAGTTTTTGCCATAGTCTGTGGCATAGGCATTGGCGAGGTATATGGCAAAGTTGAGCGCTATGGTGCGCAGAAATAAATTGGCACTTAGGCTAATGTGCTGGCGCAAATTGGGGTTGTAGGCCTTGCGCACTTTTAGTCGAAATGGGGTTTTGGTAAACAAAAAATAAAGGGCTATGCCTAGCATAAGGCTTTGTGCGGCTATACTGGCATAGGCTGCTCCTTGCAAGTGCATGGGGGGAATGAGATCGTAAAAGCCGTATACCAATAGAAAATCGAGGCCAATATTGAGTAGGGCACCGCTAAGGCTTGCTATCATGGCCCAAAGGGTGTTTTGCATGCCTCTAAAGACGCCAAATATGGCAAAGGTGGCTAGGGTAATAGGAAAACCTATGGCACGTATGCGATAGTAATCTACACTGTATTGTAGAATGCGCCCTTCTGCATTGTAGAGTTCTAGAATTTGGCGTGCAAAGAAATAGGTAAAGCCAAGGAGTAGGAGTCCCAACAATACATTGAGCCAAATAACCTGCGGCACCAGCGTTTTTATGGCATGTAGGCGGTTGGCACCTAGGTGCTGGGATACAATACTAGAGATGGAGGTTTTGGTTTGTGCCAGTGTCCACACCACGGCAGCTATAAAAGACCCTACGATGCCTGCCGCTGCCAAGGCCTCTACGGCATGCTGCTGTACGTTGCCTATAACGGCTATATCGGTAAGAGAAATCAGTGGTTCGGCTATGCCTGCTACTATAGATGGCAGAGCAAGCTTGTTGATTTCTTTGAAATGGATTTTTTCTGTAGACACCTATTGGTTTTTATGGTGCAAAAATAGGGTAAATTGGTAATTTGAAGATTGGTTAATTTGAAGATTTGAAAATGTGTTAGGGATTACGATATAACAGGGATCACGCGATAACAGGGATCACGATATAACAGGGATCACTCGAAAGGATTCGAGCGATAACATAAAGGATTTGAAAATTAAAAGAACTATTCCTTTATCGTGCGAAGGGATTCGCAAATCTTGGCGATTGTTCAATAGAGGAACAAATATTTTGTATTCATGCGATATCCGAATGCATTAGCCGATATGATTCTTATTTTCGCATAAATATTTGCATATTTGCAAAATTATATACAATTTTGCAATAAAAGTTTAAGTGGTTATGTCAGACTGGAACGATAAAGTCAAACGGTTATTAAAGTCAGAATTGGTGCGGAGAGGGATTTCAAATGCAGACTTGGCAGATATGCTACAATCCATTGGAATAGAAGAGACCAAATCAAGTATAGACAGTAAAATTAGTCGAGGGAGTTTTAGTGCAGCCTTTTTGTTGCAATGTCTAACAGTAATTGGTTGTCAGAAAATTGAAATTGAGGAATATGGCAAACAACTGAATATTTTAGCTGAACCACAAACAGATTATAATCTAAAGAACAATTAAAATGAAGAAAGTTAAATTTATAGATTTATTTGCTGGTCTTGGTGGAATTAGATTAGGTTTTGAAAAATCTTTTCAAGAATTAGGTTTTGAAACGGAATGTGTAATGACTTCAGAAATTAAGCCTTATGCAATAAAAACTTTATCTGAAAATTTTTCACATGATTATTTTGTAGGTGATATTTTTAAGGTTGAAAATGAAGATATTCCAGATTTTGACTTTTTGTTAGGAGGATTTCCTTGCCAACCTTTTAGTGCTGGTGGAAAAAGACAAGGTTTTGTTGACACAAGAGGAACTTTATTTTTTGAGATAGAAAGAATTTTAAAGGATAAAAAACCTTATGGTTTTATTCTTGAAAATGTGGAAGGACTTGTTAAACATGATTTAGTAGATAAGGGTGATGAAATTGGAAGGACACTTTCAACTATTTTGTTTAAGCTTGAAAGCGAACTAGGTTATCATGTTTCATGGAAAGTTTTGGATGCAATAGACTTTGGTTTACCTCAATCGCGAAAACGAATATTTATAGTCGGGACTAAAGAGGAAGCGCCTAATTTAGAAGTAAATAGTACAATTCGCCAATCTTTAAAAACCATTTTAGAAAATGGTCTTGAAACTATGGATACAGAGTTTACTCAAAAATTATTGAATCAATTTGAAATTCAAGATTTATACGGGAAATCTATAAAAGATAAACGGGGTGGCGATAATAATATTCATAGCTGGGATATTGGAATTAAAGGAAAAGTTTCTGATGAGCAAATAATTTTGTTGAATAAATTATTTAAGGAAAGACGTAAAAAACATTGGGCTGAAAAGATAGGTATTGATTGGATGGACGGAATGCCTTTAAACTTTGAACAAATCTCAACATTTCATGAGCGTGTAAACTTAAAAAATATGTTAGATGATTTGGTAGAAAAAGGTTATTTAAGATTTGAACATCCAAAAAAATTAGTTCGTGAAATAACTAATAATGGCGAGAAGAAATATCGAGTTTATGATGAAACAAAACCTAAAGGATATAACATCGTAACTGGAAAATTAAGTTTTGAGATTAATAAAATTCTCGATCCAAACGATATTGCTCCTACACTCGTAGCAACTGATGTTTCCCGACTAGCAGTTCCAGACAATGGTGGATTAAGACGTTTAACTATTCGTGAAGGTTTGCGATTATTTGGTTATCCAGAATGGTATGAAATCCCTGTTAAAGAAACGGAAGCATTTGATTTATTAGGAAATACAGTTGCTGTTCCAGTTGTTGAACACGTTGCCAAACAAATTGCAGAAATATATAGTTCTGTTGCTTATTTTACTGTTAATGCAACCCCTGTGTGTTCTTCATAGTTTTGAAGTACTTTTTTTAACCAATGTCCGTTTGTGTGCCTTGTTTGTGGGTATTGGTATCTTGTTTCGTTTAAAGCAGACAAAAATTCCTCTTTACTATTGAAAGGTTTAAACGTAGCACGTTCAGAATACCAAGTGCTTGGTCGTATGTTATAAATGACACTTTTCTTTTCTTGTACCTTTAGAGGGTATGTGCTACTAGGGCAAGCTAATTCCCAAATTTTTTTAAGCCAAACATCTTTTATGCTTATAATTCCGTCTTTCATTTGATATGCTAAGATTAGATAGTCAGAATCAATGCGATAAGCATTATTTAAAAGAGAATTACAATAAGAATCGAAATTTGCTAGATCAAATCCAGGCCCTCTGTCGAAATCAAAAGATTTAACTTCCAAAAGACCTTTTTTATGATTGTCCTTATCAAGTAAAAAGTCTGGGAAAGTTTGTGAGTTTGTGTTTTCTTCAAACTCGATGTCGTTTTTTTGAAACCAAGCTTTTAGCCATTCTTGAAGCAAATTTCCAACGGAATCCTTAGTTTTAATTTGTATGCTTAGATCTTTAACTGTAAAATTTATACTTCCTGTTTCACCTATCAACTTATAATCTTCAACTAATTTTTTATGGAGTTGTTCCCCAGTTAATTTCATATAGTTTTTTAGTTTGCTTTAATTTTTTCAAATATAGGGAATTTCTATCTCAGAAATTTGATTTTTCTATAGGCTAACGGATTTATCCAATTCGGCATATTATTGTTACAAACCCCAAAAAAATAAGGCAAAACCAACACTTTTAATTTGTAATTTCTTGGTGTTGCCATACAATCCGTGGCATAATTTGGCAATATAAACCAAATACACACCAAATAAAAACCGCAGGCAGCCAAACAAAGAGGGAATATTGCCAAATAGCGAGTTATCTCGCCAAACAAAAAGCAGTTTTTCAGAAAAAACAATTAAAAAACTACAAATAAATAGAATTACACCTACAAAATAAGTTTATACACAACAAATTTATGGCTACTAGGACATAATTTGTAATCTTTGTCTTACAAATAATAAAAAAGAGAGATATTATGGAATCTATAAAAAGTAAAAAGATTACCAATACCTTAGAGAAGTTTAGAATGTTGTCGATCAAGTTGTCTGCTATGCCGGAGTTTTTGAAGAAGCACAAGGAGTTTGATCTGGATGCTTTTAATGCACAGACCGATGCCTTGGATGCCTTGCACCAAAGTACGGAGAAGACGATACTGGATAAGAAAAAGAAGGTAAATTCTCGATATTTGTTGTATAGGAAAGAGCCAAATAGTTTGCTACGTCGTTTGCCAAATTTGCGATCTTATATAGAGGGATATAGCGAAGAAATGGGCTATGAGGGTCAGCAGTTGATGGCGCTTATAAGCAGGATGCAGGGTACCAAGAAGGCTAGTAGTTCCAAACAGGGTGTTGTAGAAATACCCAATTTGCCCAATGCGGAAAACACAGATAAGAAGCGCCCGAGTAAGCATGAGCTTACTTATGCCAATCGCTATTTTGATTTGCAAAATATATTGCGGATTTTGACCGACTATGGGCCAAGTTATAATCCTGCCAATGAGAATATAGGCTTAAAGTCACTCATCAAATTATCAGAAACGATACGCAAGGCCAATCAGGCGGTATACAAATCCAAGGCCTTGGTGAGCAAAAAGAGAAAGGAGCGCAAGCGCGAACTGAATAAGCAAATGAAGGAAACCAAGCGCATATTTAAATTGGTAGCATCCCAATTTAATAAGGATTCTAAAGAATTGAAGAGTTTGCAGGCAATAAATTTTTAATGAATAGTGTATTTTGAAAAGTGCCTTCTGCTGGTTGTGGGAGGCATTTTTTTTTGCATAAATGGATTTTGTATCCCACGAAAGGATTTGCGCAATAACAGATTTGAAGATCCCGCTGAAGACGGGACAGGTTGTTCGTTTCTATAGGCTGTTGATTTCTATTGTAGGGGCGTATGGTTTGGGTTGGGGGCGTATTGCGATACGCCCCTACATGATTGGAGTTTTTAATTTGGTGTTCATTGATACTTGCATTTAAGGAGCATGGTCATCTTCATATTGGGTTGGGGTTTATGGTTTGGGTTGGGGGCGTATGGTTTGGGCTGGGGGCGTATTGCGATACGCCCCTACATGATTGGGGTTTTAAATTTGGTGTTCATTGATACTTGCATTTAAGGAGTATGGTCATCTTTATATTGGGTTGGGGGTATATGGTTTGGGTTGGGGG
>JAOXRU010000180.1 GCA_025800395.1 Flavobacteriaceae bacterium | reverse complement strand
CGAAAAGCAATATATGCTATTTACGGATTTGTGCGTTATGCAGATGAAATTGTAGACAGTTTCGATGGTTTCGACCAGGAAACATTATTAAAAGAATTTGAAAGAGACTATTATATGGCTCAGGAAAGAGGCATAAGTCTAAATCCAGTTTTGCATGCCTTTCAGGAAGTAGTGCGCAATTATGCAATAGACGACGACCTAATACAGGCATTCTTAAAAAGCATGAAAATGGATTTGCACAAAACTACCTATTCCACTTATGAAGATTATGCTACCTATATTTATGGTTCTGCAGATGTAGTAGGATTAATGTGTTTGAAGGTGTTTGTAGATGGGGATCAGAGCGCATATCTAAAATTACGTCCAACTGCAATGCGGCTTGGTTCTGCTTTTCAAAAAGTAAATTTTCTTCGAGACATCAAAGACGATAGCGAACGTTTGGAACGTTCTTATTTCCCCAATGTAGATTTTAATAATCTCAATGCTGCCAACAAAGCAGCAATAATAGAAGAAATAGAGACCGATTTTGAAATTGCCTATCAGGGTATCGTGCAATTGCCTATGGAAGCTCGCTTGGGCGTGTATACTGCTTATCGCTATTACAAAAGATTGTTGTACAAAATTAAAAAAACCGATGCTGCAATGGTAACTAATAGTCGCATTAGGGTGTCTAATCCTATGAAAATGCTTATTTTAGGGAAGTCGTATATTCGTTATCAATTTAATATTCTTTAGCATGGAAGTGTTGTTTTATATCGTTGTAACAATTATTACCTTCCTCATTATGGAGGTGGTTACTTGGGCAACCCACAAATATGTGATGCATGGTTTGTTGTGGTATTTGCACGAGGATCATCACCAGCCAAAATATCAGGGAGTATTTGAGAAAAACGATGCCTTCTTCGTAATTTTTGCGGTACCTAGTATTTTGTTGTTTTATTTTGGTGCCATACCCGAACTCAATTATTTGTTTTTTATTGGATTGGGTATTTTGGCTTATGGTATTTCTTACTTTCTTATACACGATGTGCTTATACATAGGCGATTCAATTGGTTTAAGAATGTAAAAAGTCCATATTTAAAAGGTTTGCGAAAAGCACATAAGGTACATCACAAACACTTAGGAAAAGCAGATGGAGAGTGTTTTGGAATGTTATGGGTGCCTAAAAAGTACTTTGTTTATCGCAAAAAATGAAGTATTTGTATCTCTTTCTCAATTTGGGTTCTCTAACAGTACCCTTGTTGTACAGCTTTCATCCTAGAATGCGTTTTATACGCCATTGGAAGGCGATTTTGGCCTCTACAGCTGTAGTTGCCTCATTTTTTCTCATATGGGATGCTTGGTTTACTGCAAGAGGAATTTGGGGGTTTAATTCTGTATATTATTTGGGATATACCTTGTTGCAAATGCCAATAGAAGAATGGCTCTTCTTTTTTTGTATCCCTTATGCCAGCTTGTTTATACATTTTGGCTTGGAATATTATTTTCCTAAATGGGAGTTGCCTAAAGGTCTGGTTCGTTTTCTTACCATTCTAGGAATAGTTGTGGCTGCTTTATTGTTGTTTGTTGCTAGTAACAAAGCGTATACCTTTTGGAATGCTTTGGTATTGTTGTTGGTGCTACTTTGGGCATATTGGAAAGAGTTGCCGTTGTTGCGGCGATTTTATATTTCTTTTTTATTGATATTAATCCCGTTTTTTATGGTAAATGGGGTATTAACAGGAAGTTTTATAGAAAATGAGGTGGTTTGGTACAACAATGCCCAAAATTTGGGCATACGATTGGGTACCATTCCTATAGAAGATATAGGCTATTGTTTTAGTATGTTGTTTACCAATTTGATATTATTTGAAAGATGGCGCAAAAAGAATTAAGTATACAAAGACATTCGGGTATATACACCTTAGAAGTCACACAAGATTTACCTATAGATTTATCTACTGCATGGAATTTTTTTAGCAAACCAGATAATTTGGCAAAGATCACGCCAGATTTTATGGGTTTTAAAATTACTTCCAAACCAGAAAACCATACTTACAATGGGCAAATCATCACCTATAAGATAGGCTTGGTGCCTGGTATTACCTCTTCTTGGGTTACAGAAATAAAAGCGGTAGAAGAACAAGCGTATTTTATAGACGAACAACGTTTTGGGCCTTATAAAATGTGGCATCACGAACACCATTTCGAAGCACTTCCCAATGGCCATGTTCGCATGAGAGACAAGGTGTCTTATAAGCTGCCTTTTGGTGTGCTGGGACATATGGTGCATGCTTTATGGATTAAAAAACAACTGCGAAAGATTTTTAGTTTCCGCTATAGAAAGTTAGAAGAACTATTCTAAATCTGTCTAAGTCAAATGGGTTTTAAAAAAATGCAAACAGCGTTCTCTAGCTTGTTTGTGGTCTACCATAGGCTGTGGGTAAGTGAGTTGGTCAAAATCGCTTACCCAAGTGCGGATGTATTTTAGGTCTTTATCAAATTTCTGAATTTGCGTAGTGGGATTAAAAATTCTAAAGTATGGCACGGCATCACAGCCTGTACTGGCAGCCCATTGCCAATTGCCCACATTGGCTGCTAGATCAAAGTCCAATAGTTTTTTGGCGAAGTAGGCCTCGCCCCAGCGCCAATCGATAAGCAGATGCTTGCACAAAAAGCTCGCACATACCATGCGTACCCTATTGTGGATATAGCCTGTTTTGTTGAGCTGACGCATCCCGGCATCCACCAAGGGGTAGCCAGTTTCTCCTGCGCACCATTTCTTAAAGTCGGCTTCATCATGTCGCCATGGCAAATGAGCGTAGGGTTTTTTAAAAGCTTGGGTGGTCGTATGCGGAAAATGATAGAGGATTTGCATAAAAAATTCTCTCCAAATGAGCTCACTCAAATAGGTGGCGTTGGTTTCTAAAGCCAATCGAACACGCTCTCGCACCGATATGGTTCCAAAACGCAAATGCACACTAGCATAAGAAGTCTGGTCCAAGGCTGGGAAATCGCGTATCTGATCGTACTTATCCAGATAAGCATCCTGTATGGGATGCACAACTTGCGCACTAGGTTTAAACCCCAATTCAGATAACTCTAGTAGGGGCAAACGGATCTTATAGCAATTGTTTAAATACGCTTTAGATGGGTGTGCTTTATAGTCTTTTTCGGAGAGTTTTGCCAACCATTTGTTTTTATATGGCGTGTATACCGTATAGGGTTTGCCATCTGCTTTTAGAATCTCGTCCTCATGGAAAATTACCTGATCTTTATAGGTGTGAAACGCGATTCCTTGTTTTTGAAGAAAACTTGCTATGTTTTTGTCTCTTGCAATGGCATAAGGTTCATAATCGATATTGGTGTGTACGGCGGCTATTTGGTGGGTTGCAAGCAGTTCTTCAAAAACTTGTGCAACGGCACCATATTTTACCAATAAGCCACTCCCTACTTCCGATAATTGCTCGTGGAGCAGTTTTAATTGCTTATAAATAAAACCTACTCTAGCATCGTTTTTGGGGAGGGCTTCCAATATATCGGTATCAAAAATAAATATAGGCAGTACGTTTCCCGCTTTTAAGGCACGGTAAAGTCCGTGATTGTCTTTCAAACGCAAGTCTCTACGAAACCAAAAAAGTTGTATTTTTTCCAAGTATTTTTTTGGGGAAGATAGTTATTTTGGCAATAGCTTTACCATTTAGAACCATTTTTGTATGGTGAATTTTAGGCTAGGTGCTATCTTTATTATGAGGCAGTAATTAGGAAAATCGCATGCTTTAGGAAACACTACAGAACTTTCCCAATCATTATTAAAAACAATTCACTTTTTGCTTGCAGAAAAGAATTTTCTAATGCAATAGCTTTAAGTTGATTTTCTATAAGTTTAGATTCTCTAGAATTAATCATAAATAAGGAGCTTTCCCCAGCATTAAATTTACGTTCTTCTCCTTTTAGCAATGTGTTATAGTCGGTTAATAGCGCTTCGGTAATTAAAAGCTGTTTTTCGTAAGCTTCTATTTTTTCAACTATGGCTTTTTGTTTGTTTTGCAAAGACAATCTGGTAGCTTCTTGTTCCCATTGTATGGCTTCTAGTTTGTATGTAGCTAATTTTAATGCTGCTCGTTCTTTGCGCAGAAAAAGGGGGAATCTTATTCCTAAAGCGGCTTTGTAATTGTCTGTTTCCAATTGCTGAATAGGGCTTAAAGATTCGTTTATAATTTGATATTTAAGCTGTATTTCTGGAAGTAGATTATTTTGTTGTAATTGTTTGTCTACGGCTAAGCTTTTTTCTTTGTAATCTAAAGATAGTAGCTTTGGGTGTAGGTTTAAATTATTGGTATTGTTGGGCAAATTTAGGTGACTACTTAGACTTTTTCTAATACCTATTTCGGGTATTGTATGGTCTTGCAATTCTAGAGGCACCTGGTCTACCCACAAATAATTGGCGAGTTCGAGTTTGGCAGTGGTATTAGCCAGTTTTGCTTTTTCCAGTGCGATTTTTCTGTTAAAAAAAACAATACGGGCTTCTGTGGTGTCTATGGCGGGTTTATCGCCCATTTCATAGCTTTTTCTCACTGCATCTAGGCGAGTTTTGCTATTAGACAACATATTGCTGTAGAGCTGTAATTCTTTATGGCGTTTAACCCATTTGAAATACTGTAAGCTCGCTTCATACAAAATCTGGTTCATTTGCAATGTCCTTTCTGCAACTGCTTGTTTCTGATAATATTTGGCTTGTTGAAGACTCGCCCTTCGTTGGTCTATAAACATATTTTTACCTATAGAAATTTGCAAGCCTGCACTGTACAATCCATTATCGGGAACACTTGCTTCTGGATTGAGATATTTGCCTGTGTTTTTTTCGTATTTTCCTTCTAGACTAATACCATACCAGGTTGGAATTTTAAAGCCTGTACTCAAGCGGGTGTAATAATTTGTGTTTTTGAATTGCTTTTCTCTTACATCTAAAGACAATTTGGGGTCGAAAGCACCTCTAGCTTTCAACAATTTTGCCTCGCTAGAAGCAAGCACTAGATTAGCTTGCTTAACATATGGGTGGTGTTTTTTTACTATAGCTATATACTCTGTGTAGCTGAGTACCGAAAGCTTTTGTGCTTGCATTACACCCAAAGTAAGCAAACAAATAATTGGTAGTATTCTACGCATTTTTTTTCTTTTTTTCTTGCTTATTTTTGGGTTGGTAAAAGTTGTTTGGAAATCCATTGAGCTGTCTCCAGATTTCGTACCAAATAGGCACGTCTTCTAGCAAAGCTATAGTTTTTGCTCCAGAACCAATGCTAATGGCCGAAGGCCAGGCATGGTCTGTTGGGTCGGGAGCCAACAATACACGATACATACCATTGGGGCTAATAAAGGTTTCTTTGGCAACTACTATGGCACCATAAGTACCATAAGAAATACTTTCCCAGCCACTAAAAACAATTGCTGGCCAGCCATCGAATTGTACGCGTACTTTTTCGCCCCGATGCAGTAAGGGCAAATCTATAGGAAGTACATAAGTTTCTACAGCTAACTCGTAATTTGCGGGCATAATACTAAGCAAACTTTCTCCCGATTTAAAAGTTTCTCCAATACCTGCCTTTAAAGCTTTGTTTATATAGCCTGTCTGAGGTGCGGTAATATATTGTAAACCTTTTCGCCTCTGGTAATTGGCATAGGTATTAGCCAGTTTAGATACTTCAGCTTGGGTTCCAAATGCCAAAGATTGTGCCGTATACAAATCACTTTCTGCCTTAGATATTTTATCTCTATAACTTGCTGTAATTCGGTTCTGTTCTAACTGTGCGTTAATTAGTTTGTTGCTGCTTTCTAAGAGCTTGTTTTCTTGGGAGGTATATTTTGCTTGGTTGCTTTCGTATTTTAATCGTTTTGCTTCTACTTCTTTCGCTGCTTTAAGACCATCGGTATACAAGGCCTCTACCCGTTCTAATTGTTTTTTGGCAATAGACAAGTTGGTTGCGTATACTTTTAGGTCTATACTGTCTCGCTTTAAAGATAAGCGGGCTTGTAACATTTTATTTTTGGCTTGCTGTTGCTTTAATACTTGCTCGTTTTGTAATGCGCGAATTTGGTTTTCCAAAGCCTTTACTTTGCCTTTGTAGGCGCCAATGCTATTGGTTTTTGCTTCTAGTTGTTCTCCAGTACGCACTACCAATTGGCTGTCGAAATAGTCACTTTTTATTTCCGATATTTTTAAAATAGTGTCCCCCTTTTGCACTAATTGTCCTTCTTGTGCAAACCATACTTCGATACGTCCAGGTATAGGAGATTGAATATATTGTGGTCGTTGACTAGGTTTTAGGGTGGTAACATAGCCTTTGCCGCTAATGTTTTGTGTCCAAGGTAAAAATAAGACGATTATTAATAAGACCAAAAAAACTAAAGAAAGCCGGTTGAATTGCTTAAAATAGTTCTTATTACTCACCTTTTTTCCTGATTTAAATTGGCTTAAAGAAATACGATTTCTAATGGAATGATGTGAAATGTTTAACATGATCTAAAGTTTTTTTAAGAAACGATATTTCCTTTTTTAAGTTTTAGTATGGTATTGCAGTGGTCTTTCCATAAAGAATTGTTGCTAACAACTACAAGTCCCCATTTTTGCTCGGGCTTGCTTAAAAATTCAATAATAGCCTTGGTTTCTTCTACGCAAAAATGATCTAAAGCATCTTCTAGAATTATTAATTTGGGTTTTTTGAGTATAGATCTAGCCAAGATTATTTTTTTGGCTATGGTATACGACATTTGTTGCCCTTCTGGATATATAGTAGTTTGCAAGCCTTCTGGTAGTTCTCGGAGATAGGGAATTAGTCCAACAATTTTAAGTGTTTCTAATATGTCCTTATCCGTTATGGAAGCATCTCCAAAATTCAGGTTTTCTTTAAATGAGCCCTCAAAGGGATATTCTTCCGACAAGGAAAGACCTATATGTGAGCGGTAATCGTTTTGGTGTATACTTTTAAAAGCAAAATTATTTACGGTCATTTGTCCCTGAGTAGGTGTAATAACTCCTGAAAGTACACGAAGTAAACTAGATTTTCCTGCGCCACTTTCGCCTTGGATAAGAATACGGCTTTTTGAGTTGAGTTCTAGGTTGATGTTGTTTAGAACTGCGGCTTCTCTTTTTGGGACACGATAGTGTACCTGATTTAAAACCAGATTTATGCCGTTGGTGTAATCTATTTTTTCTCCACTTTGACGTTCTAATGGCTTGTCTACTACAAGTCCTAATTTTTCGATAGAGGTAAGCATATCGTACACCGTTTCTAAGCCTAGTATGAGTTTTTCTATAGAAGCAATAACCAAAAGGATAATGATTTCTGCAGCAACAAATTGCCCGATATTCATTTGTTGATTAAGCACCAATACCCCACCTATAATGAGCAGCCCAGCTGTAATAATAGCTTTAAAGCCTATCATTTTCATAAATTGTAATCGAATTATTGCGAAGTGATTTTCTCTTGCTTCTAAATAGCCCGATACCAAAGCATCGTTTTTATCCAAAGCCAGACTGGTTTTACCCGAGAGTTTAAAGCTAATAATAGATCGCGCCACTTCTTGTATCCAATGTGCTACTTTATATTTGTATTTCGATTCTTCCAAGCTGGTTATGAGTCCTTTTTTGGCAGTATATTGAAACACCAAGAATACAGTAACTAGAAGCATTACACCAAAAACAATAAATAACGGATGGTAGAAAGACAACAATAGAAGTGCAAATAGAATCTGTAATAAGGCAGCGGGGATATCTACGAGCACTTTGCTAATACCTTTTTGAATGCTAAGGGTGTCAAAGAATCGATTCGCTAACTCCGGAGGGTACAAATTTCGCAATTCCTGCATTTTTATTTTTGGAAAACGATAGCTCAATTCGACAGATGCACGCACAAAAATTCGCTGTTGGATAGTTTCTATTATGCGTAACTGCATGAGTTCTAATACCCCAGAGAAGATCACGCCTATCGTTACCAAAATAACCAATACAATCCAAGAGGTAGAAATTTGGGCACCCTGTATAAGGTTGATGATGGCTTGTATTCCTAGGGGCAAGGATAGAGACACCAAACCAGAAAAAATGGCGTAATAGAAGATTTGTAAAATGTCTTTTCTTTCTAGCGAGAGCATTTGCATAAAGCGCTTCCAAGGGTGCAATTTTTTAGTAGTCATAAAATTTCTAGTCTAAAGTTCGTTCCACCAGATCTAGAAGAAAATCGGTGGGAGTGGTTTGGTTTTTGCAATCTGTAATGCTGATAAAATGATCTTTTAAAAAATGTTGGTGCAAAGCGGTTTCTATGATAGTACTTGCAAGACTTGCAGGATAGCTATATTCGGGATTGCATTCGCATATCATTTCTTTAAGCCTGATTACCAAACGTTTGTAAATGAAGAAATAACCCTCTTGGTTTTCTTTGTCTACTTCTTTGGTTAAAAAAGATTTGGAATTTTCGTTAATAATAATGCGGTGCAATACCACCTCGTTTATATAGGTGTAAGCAGAATCTTCTTTAATGGCTCTACTAACTACCTGGATCGCTTTGCGCAATTTTGGTTTGGCTTCCGATATGCCAAAGGTTTCCATTACCATGCGGTATTCCATCCATGCCCAATACCAGCTACTAAGATATACCAAGAGTTTGTGCTTATTATCGAAGTAGCGATAAATAGAGCTTTCGTTCGAGCCAATTTTAGTTCCTAGTTTTTTAAAGGTAAACGATTCAAAACCAATTTCATCTATAAGAAAAATACTATTTTGAATAATGCGTTTGCCCAAATCGGAAGACTGAGGGTTTTTGTTGTAAATGCTTTCTTGAACTTTAATTTGAAAGTTTGAAAGGAGTTTGTCCATTGTAATCGCAATTTAATATTGCTAAATTAATAGTATTACTATTAAAATAGAAACAAAAACTGTTAAATTTATCTAAAAGCAAATTGCTTACATCGCGTTAGATTAGAAATTACAGATGTTCAAGGATTCGGTAAATGATGTCTATTGTAATTTTAACATCCATAAGTTTGCAAACGCATCTAGGCCTTGATGGGAGAAATGACAGTAATCCTCAAGGCGGTATTTTTTGTCGTCTAGGCTGTCGGTATTCGGCCCTTCGTATACCTGATCTAGATCTGCAATGAGTTGATTTTGCACGGCAATCAATGCTGGGTTGGAAGGTTTTTCTTCCCCACACAAACTAGTTCGCGCCAGATACACGGGCGTGTATACGCCATTGGCTTGTAGTTGTCGTATAAAATCCTTAAAATGTAGGTAGTAGGTTCTCACCCCTTCGGGATGGTTGTCGCTTTCTCCTTGGTGGTATAAGATGGCATCCACACGGCCGTATTTGGCTATTAGACCGCGGTAATTGTGCAAGAGATATTGCAAATAATGGCCATCTTTTAGTTGCGATATAGATCGGTTGCCCCAAGCACAATTGGCAAAAACAACTTGTTGGTACAGGCCTTTTTCGATAAGGCGATCTCCTAGTATTCCCCATACCGATCCTTTTTGCCCAGTAGTGCCTAGGCTAGGATCTTGGTAGATATAGCTAGTGCCGATGGCAAATTGAAATACGGGCTGTTTTATCGTATAGTCCAACGCACCCGAATTGGCGGCATTGGATTGTCCGTAGGTAATAAAAACTGCGGTTTTTAGTTGGGGGTCTACGTCTTTTTGTTGGTGGTTGTCCAGATTCAATTGACGACCATAATAGAGCGGTTTTTCTTTCCATGGTTCGCCATGCCATAATTGATGTAATAGCGGATAAGGCATATGTTTGTAATGGCCAGTGGAGAGGCCAAAAAGGAAGGCGAATACGACTATAAATAGAATTAGAAGTTTTTTCTTGAACACAGTTTTTAATGGTTTTCGATATCATCGAATATAAGGAGAATTGTAATGCAATACGGAAAAGAAGGCATATAATTGGATTATAAGTAACGTGAGTTCGATATAAATTATCTTCACAGAAGCCTTATAAATAGTGAGATTTGGATTAAAAAGGCGCAGCTTAAACCACTATACCATTTCTAGCTCAAAATTACCCCAATAAATAGCCCTTCAAAGCCACGCCTAGCCTAAGAAAATCAAAATAAACTGTGTGCGTAAGTTATATCGAACTCACGTTAAGTAGCTTTTATCTGTATTTATAGAATAAAAAAAACTGTTATCTAGCATCCAGCAGTAAACTCAGCATATACTTGCATTGCGATTTCCAATTCTTCGTTGGTTGGGACAACCAATATGTTGGTTTTTGCCTCTGCGGATTGAATTTCTTGTATGCCTGCTGCTTTGGTTTCATTGCGGAGAGGATCCAGATGGATACCAAAGCAGTCCAGATTTTGACAAATGAGCTCCCGCATATAGGCCGAATTTTCTCCTATTCCGGCAGTGAACACAATCGCATCTATACCTTGCAATGCTGCAATATAGCTACCGATATATTTTTGAATGCGATAGGCATTCATTTCCAGAGCCAACAGACAATCTAGATTGCCGTTTTTAGCTTCTTTTTCTATATCTCTAAAATCGGAATAACCTGTAAGCCCAAGCATTCCGCTTTGTTTTTGCAACAATTCGTTGGCTTGTTTTGTAGACAATTGGAGTTTTTCCATTAGATAGAGCAATACCGATTGGTCTATATCGCCACTTCTGGTTCCCATAATAAGGCCATTCATGGGGCCAAAGCCAAGCGAGTGATCGATGCTTTTGCCGTTTTTGATCGCTGAAATACTGCAGCCATTTCCCAGGTGAAGACTGATGATTTTGCTTTGTTTTTTTTGTAAATAATCAATGGCTTTTTGTGATACGTATTTGTGGCTTGAACCATGAAAACCATAGAGTCGTATATGGTAGGTTTCGGATAGTTTTTTTGGTATGGCGTAGGTGTGTGCCTTTGGTGGAATACTATGGTGAAAGGCGGTATCGAAAACTGCAAATTGTTTGGCATTTGGGTAAAATTCTTCTGCCAATTCCACACCCAGCAAATTGGGAGGATTGTGCAAAGGAGCCAAGGAGGCGAGTTCTCGTATATGTTCCTTTACCGTTTTATCTATGGCTATGGTCTTGGAAAAGTGTTTTCCGCCGTGCACTACACGATGTCCTACTGCGTCTATGTTGCATTGGTGGTATTGCAGTTCTGGTTCAAGCACTTGTTCTATGTGTTCCAATGCGGTTCTATGGTTGTGAATGCCGATTTCTTTGCGGATAGATTGTAGATCGGAACGGTGTGTTATTTTTGGATGATCCAATCCAATACGATCCACCATTCCTTTGCAAAGCACTTTTTTTTCTGGCATTTGCATCAACTGGTATTTTACGGAAGAGCTTCCCGAATTAATAATGAGTATGGTCATACGGATAAGTCTTGTGCCTGGATGGCGGTGATAATTACGGTATTGAACACATCTTCTACGGTACATCCACGACTGAGATCGTTTACCGGTTTGTTGAGGCCCTGTAGCATAGGTCCTATGGCCAAGGCGCCAGTTTCTCTTTGTACTGCTTTGTAGGTGTTGTTTCCTGTATTCAAATCTGGAAAAATAAACACACTAGCTTGGCCAGCTACCTCCGAATTGGGCAGTTTTTTCTGGGCCACATGTTTATCTACAGCAGCATCGTATTGTATGGGACCTTCGATTTTGATATCTGGTCGTTTTTTGCGTACGATTTCTGTTGCTTTTTGAACAATTTCCACATCTTCACCCTTACCAGATTTACCCGAAGAATAGGAGAGCATGGCTACTTTGGGTTCGATACCAAACATTTTGCTAGAATCTGCCGAGCTAATGGCGATTTCGGACAATTCCTCTGCATTTGGATTGGGATTGATAGCACAGTCGCCAAAAACAGTTACCCGGTCTTCCAAGCACATAAAAAAGATAGAAGAAACCACGGAAATTTGGGGTTTGGTTTTTACAAATTGTAAGGCAGGTCTTATGGTATGCTGGGTAGTATGTACCGCGCCAGAAACCATGCCGTCTGCATCTCCCAGATGCACCATCATGGTGCCAAAATAGGAAACATCGCTCATCATATCCTTGGCCATATCCAGATTTACATTTTTGTGCTTTCGCAATTGGTATAGGCATTTGGCATAGGCTTCGAATTGGGGAGATCCTGTAGGTTGCACAATTTTGGCTTTTTGGATAGGCAAATTGAGCTTAGCCGACTTGCGTTCGATTTCTATCGGATTGCCCAGTAGGGTGATGTCTACGATATCCAACGCCAATAGGCGAGAGGCTGCCATGAGGATGCGATCGTCATTTCCTTCGGGCAAGACAATGTGTTTTTTATGTTGTTTGGCCCGTTGTTGTAGATTGTATTGAAACATTCTCGGGGTGATTCCATCTGGGGTAAAGGAAATCAGTTTCTCTGAGAAAATGTCTTCGTTGATGTATTGTTTGAAAACAGCAATAGACTGTTGAATTTTTTGTTTGTTTTCGGTATATATTTTTGGTTTGATATTCCCAATAAGATTTGCTGCTTCGAAAGTTTCTTGTGGAACAGAAATAATAGGAACCCGATGGTCAAAACCTTCGATTAGCTGAAGAATGGTTTTTTCTGGAGTAATACCTCCAGTGAGTACGATGCCCGATATTTGTGGGTAATTGTCGGATAGATTGGCCTGCAATGCCCCGAGTATGACATCTGCTCTATCGCCAGGAGTGATTACTAGGCTATCTGATTTGAGGAATTTGAGATAATTTCGCAATTGCATAGCGCCTACACAAAAGCTACCTGTTTGTTTGTGTAAGAAAGGAGCGCCATAGAGTACTTTGCCATTTAGGCTATGCATGATTTCCTTTAAGCTAGGATGCGATAGTTTTTTGAAGTAAGGAAAGGCATACAATTGTACTTCTCTAGAGACCAATTGCTGTAGTTGTGAAGTATAGGAAGCGATGTCTTCCGTTTCTATTTTGTTGGCCACGGCGGCTAGTACTTCCACATCGTGGTTTTCAAAGCTATTGATGGCTAGTTGCAGGGTTGCAGCAATATCGGACTGTGTTTTTCCTTCTCCACTACTGATGATTACCGCAGGTATACCGAGGTTTTTGGCGATTTCTACATTCAAATCAAATTCGTTGATATTGGTATTGTCTGTAAAATCGCTGCCTTCGATTATGATAAAGTCAAAACGGGCTTCGAGTTGTTTGTATTTAGAAATAACCGTATCGATGATTTGGTCGCTATCGTTTTTTTGTAGTAGATCGATAATTTGGCTTCGCTTAAAGGCGTAAGCTTCTTCGATTGGTATATCGATATTGAAATGAGAAAGCACGGTGCTTGTGTGGCTATCTACGAGCTGGTTTTTGGTATCGTCTATAAATAATCTGAAGTAACCTACCTTTTCCATATTTCCCAAAAGAAAATCCATAAGACCCAATACAAAAACAGATTTCCCGCTATGTCTTTCGGTGGTGGAGATATAAATGGCTTTACTCATATTTTTTTATTGCAAAAGTATAACCTTTTCTCGATCTAAATAAGATAGAGCTTGCTAAAAAAGGGGGAGATATCGTCAAAGAGTAGTATGGTTTTGCTATTCAAGGGTTTGGACTCCTTACTATGGGAAATTACATATGCCAATCCATTTTTTGAAGATTTTTTGTGCTAAAGTTTAAAAATGATTTATTCTGGTAATACCCAATCGATATGATAATTTTTCATGATATGGGGTAAAGAGAGATCGGGCTTGATTATTTTGTTTTGGTAAGTTTTTATAGTCAGTTTTTCTAAGTCAATTATATTTATTTTCTCGTCAGATAAATAAGTTATTTTGTTTTTTAAGGAATCATCAAAATTCGAAATAGACCTGTCCTGTGGTGAAATAAACCATTTTTTGGTAATGGCTCTTTCTTTTTTATTAATGAGGTAAAGATGGTCTTCGGTAATATCTTTGTCACCTTCAGAAGAAAAGTATACAATAATATAATCTTTGTTTTGGTGCAAATTTATAATATCCCGATCCTCATTAAGGACGATTACGTGCAATGGCTCTCCTGTTGCTGCATTAAAACAAACCGCATCGCTTTTTTCGATTTTCCAAAATACGCTTTTTGGGTCAGTTTCTAATGTGTCGGTATCTTTATAAATGTTGTCCCAAATTTTTTGATTCCATAATACCTTATCTGTTTTGGTATCAAAGCCTGCAAAATTTTTCCTTAAGTCGCCAAAAACTAATATCTGGTTTTCAAAAAATTGGTCTTCGTACAAAGGAGATTTGTTTGTATTGTGCAGTATTTGGGCTACCTCACCGGATTGTTTATGGATTTTAAACATTTCTAAAGCCCTAGATTTGTACAAATAGGAGTGGTCAAAATGAAATTTACTAATTCCAAAATCACCGTAATTTTGTGCCCATTGTAGTTTGCCAGTATACCTATCCAGACAATAAATGTAATGTGAATCATTTACAAAGACGTATTCACCAGACACATGTGCTTTTTGATTGTAAAGTATGTTTTTAGCCAGGTTACTTTTTTCAGTGTTATTGGGATCTAAATCAAAACGAGGTGTGTCATCAGGAAATTTGGCGCTCCAATACACGTTTTTATTGGCAGGATTTACAGCTTGCACAGTATGTTCAGAAGTTAAGTAAATAGTGCCTTTATGAACGTTAAATGGATAGTTTAGGTGGCTTGGATTATTAGGGGTGATATAAGTCCATAAAAATTTTGGATTGTTTAGATCCAATCCATAGAGCAATGATGGTTCTTGTTTGATATTATCGGAATACAAATTCTTGTATATAAGTAAAATACTATCGTTTTGTTGTTGTTTTGGCACTTTTTTGTTGAGTGTAGTGGTAATGTTGATGTCTGTTTTTGGTATAAAATGATCAAATTTATAGGAGATATTATCGAATCCTTTTTCGCGGGAAAATTTCATCAAATCTATGTCGAAATCGCTTTGTTTTTTTAGGAGGTATCGTTTTATTATTTTGGTGTAGATGCTCTGGTCTAGTTTCACATTTTTTGCATACATGCGTATACCTTGTTTGTGTAGTTCGTCAAAATTAACATCCTCTTTAATTTTATAGGATAAAATTTCGGAGCTAACAGATATTTTATTTTCTTCTAATGAATTTAAGGTTACTTTACAAAGTATAGACGCTATGTTTTCTTTTAGTTCATCAAGGGCTATCTGGCTTATGGGGTTTGCCAATTCAATTAAATGTATAAAAGGCGCATCAAAGCGTCCTATCAATGAAACTGTTTTATTTGAAGCTTCAGTCAATGTAAAGCCATGGAATATAAAGTTGTCCTTATTGTTTTTAATATCGGTTTTTATCTCGGATACAGCTTTATTTAAGGCAATATCATAATGGAAGGTTTCTACTATTCTATCTGCCTTTGGAATGGTCAATTGCGCATATAACACTTTGTAAAAGAAAAAGGTAATAAGGAGCAGGTATTTTGTTTTAATAGAAATCATTATTTTATCTGTTAAAATTTTCTTAAACTTTTGTAGCTGGCTATTATTTGTTTATTATCTCGCCTTTATGGTTGTATGTTGTGTAGTTGCCATTGCCATCATGTATTTTATATTCGGCATTTGTTTTATCGGGAATCTTGGTGTACGAATACAAACTACCTGGTAATACAAATATGGTTTTGTTGTTTAGGTTAATAAGAATTTGTTTGTTTTTTTTAGTAGTCACCACTGCTGTGCCTCCAATAAAAATATGGGCATCTCTGTACATACATGGTATTACCAGTTTTCCTTTAGTGTTTATGTAGCCCCAAAGATTGTTATTTTTGTGTTTTACAGAAGCCAACCCATAAGAAAATGCGCCCAATTTTTGATAATCTTTAATATCAATTGGTGCTTTGTCTCCACTTTTTAGAATGTAGTATTTATCTCCATTTGTATCTGTAATAACTAATAAATTGTCTTTTCCAAAGGAGTGATAACTTGGAATGTCAACAATTTGCATACGATTCATTTTGTTGCCGTTCACATCATAAAAATCATATAGACTATGATATGTGTGTGAATTTGTGATAGTTTCTTTTTTGGTTTCTACAACAAAATAATCGTCGTAAAAATTAACATCTTCAAAACTACCTGCCATAATATTTTTATGGTCTTTAAAGTTAGATATGATGTAAGGAGATCTTCGTGTTTCTTTTGCCCAATAAAAGGTTTTGTTGGCTTTTAAATGTCTGTATTTTGGCTCTAAAAGAACCTCTTGGGTTTTGAGATTTATTAAGCCTTGTATGGCATTGGTGTTGCTGGTTTTGGTTATGGTGGCATAATGCCCATTGTAAATTTTTGGACTCATCATAAAAAACGACTGCGGCTCTAGTTGTTTTGTTTTTAGGTTTAGATAATAGAGTTTGTCATTGGCAAAAATACCCCTATTTATGCTGTAATAATTCCCAATCATATGAGAGATCTGATTTGGTATAGGTTTAACGACCCAATTGCCTTTAAGGTCCATTATACCATGCATATAGTCGTTGTCAACAAAAAATTTTTCTATAGATAAATTATTGAAATAGGTACCCTTATTTAGCATGGTAAAGGCAATAGTTTTGCTATTTCTTTTCTCACCAAAATAGAGTTTTACTTCAGCAACATTACCCTGGCAAGTATTGTAGATTATTGTTTTTTGAACTTTTTCAGTACCATAATCATTTTCGTTTGGATAGCTTTTGGCCAGTTTGTTAATGAGTTGTTTTTTGGTTTTTATTTTCTGGTGATCTATATCATTTACAATATTGTTAAAATATTTACTGAGCTTTTCTAAATATTTGGTATTGAGTATATCCATTGTAGAGGTATAACTGCTTTTTTGCCATAGCGCTTTACCTTCTTTGTTTAAGGCTTCAACGTAAATAAGATCTTCATATAATCTTGTATCTATATAAATTTCGTATGCATCGGCTTCTTCTTGGGTAAACACTGCCTGATTGTGCTTTGCAGTAGCACTTAGAGTGATTACATTATTTATGGTTGGATAATAATAAGTAGCCGTTGCTGAAATAGAATCTATTTTTTTGGCACTTTTTATAGAATCATTTTCCTTTTTATACAATGTACTAGAGCCGTCAAAAAAATGTATTTTTTTATAAGCAATTTCCGGTTCTGATTTATTGTAAAAGTCTTGATAGATACTGGAAAAATTTTTGGTAATCCCAAAACGAGAGGTAGAATAGTGCTTAATATAAGATTGCTTGTCTCCTCGTTCTTGTTTAAAGGAATAATTTTGAATTAACTGTGAAAACCCTTTTTGAATACTATCTTTTATATGTACAGAAAAGTTGTTTATAGTACTTTCTTCATCGGATTCAATAATGGGCCCACCAGATATACGCATTGACTTAATCTCTTCAAATGAGGACAGTGTTTTGTTAATTTTATCCCTTGACTTTATAAACTCTTGCTTTGCTTCTTCTAAGGAAATGTTTTTTAAATTCTCCGTAAGTGTAGTTTTATCTATTTGACCTAGTAAATGGAATGGCAATAGTAGCATGAGTAAAAGGAAATAGTGAAGTGATACAGTAACCATTTTTACGATATCGTTTTCTTTTATTTGTTTACCACAAGGGTTGCTTTTTTCTGTAACTTTATTTAAATCCATGGTGCTTCTATCGCTATGTTTAGTAGCAAACATTTTATGAGAAAATTTGACATGAACTTTATATACAAATATACATAAAACTCGCAAATGAACAACGTAAAAATTTCACTAAAAATAATAAAAAACCTACAAATATAATGTAGGGCAATTTCCTTTGGTAGTAGTCTTCAGATCGAGCTATACTCCCTCGATAATCAGGTGATGCTGTTTTCAAAATCCCACTACATCATAGCTATAAAGATGTAAAAATTAAATCATAAATATCTTTTGGGTTAAATGAATTCATTTTGATGCTACGAATCTAAAAGAATGCTAGAATTTGAGGGTATTCCAATCTTTTTTTAAAGCATTCGGAAAGCGGTTTATTGGAGAAGGCTTTTGAGATATTGCTTTAAGTTATTTAGGTTCTAGTTAATCTTTTAAGCCTTGTTTGATACGCTTGTGTATAGTTTCGTTTTATTTTTTCTTTTAAAAATGAGGCATTTATAAGCGTTAATACCGAAGATGTATTAGAAGTTATATTATTGAAAATTTTAGCTATTTGACGCTCAGATATTCCCGCTATTTTCCCTAGTTTTAGAAATTGCTCTTTTATGGTTGCTGTTGTTTTATCTAAAGGTAATAAATCGTTTTTTAAAGCAAAATCTTTGTCTTCAATATGGATTCTACTATTTAATAAATCATAAGCTGGGCTTAGCTTAAAATCGCCTAATTCGGTTTCAATTAGCGAGAAATTTTTAAAATGTGCATCCCCATTGGAGATTAAATAATTGAACAGAATCAGTTGGTATAATTTAATAGATTCCACTTTATACGCGGCAACGTATTTTTTTAAAATATCAAATAAGTCCAAATAATTTCCCAAATATTTAAAATCTTTTCCCTGTGTTTGAGGGGTTCGTTCTGCTAAAGAAGCAAAATCTTCTTGTGCCCATTTACCACGACCTTCTCTTATGTCAAAGCGTTTAGTTATATAGGCTGGAGCACCATTTTTAAAGAAAATAAGTCCATTTTCTGCAGTTTCAATTCCGAAAACTTGCTTAGCTATTTGCATGGTCAAATGTTCATTGGCTGGCATTTGATCTGTATTTTTACCAACACTAGGTATTGGCTTCAAAATATATTCCCCTTGTTCTTTTTCATTGCTAAGGCGTAGTTTGTTTTTTTCTAAGAGAACTGAGAATTTTTCTTGAACACCAGATACGGAGATTCGTTTTCTATTGGAAACAAATAGATCATGAGAAGCAGCATTATTAGCAGGAGATTCATAAGGCAAAATATGGCTTACCTTTTTTCCCTTAAACAGATGTTTTAAAGTAGTTGGACTGTAACTTTGATGCCCTACTTTTAAAGATCCTGGGCAATGGGTGATATCAGGAAGACTCATGCTGTTCTATCTTTTTTATTTGAATAGCTCCAATGGTGTCATATTTAGCCGTAGCCATTAAAATACCAAAGTAGTCTGTACTGTCTATACGTAGTTCAAAACAAACGGTTTTTTTGTTGGCGCCCTCAGGAAGCATATTATAGAAAAACGGAAACAAATGTTTTGAGGTGTATTCTTGTTTCGTTTTTGGGAGTGTTAGGCTAATACTGGGTGTATCGGTGGCAGTATACCAAGCATCATTGTACCTAAATGTAAAACTCCCATCGTCTAGCTGAGTTAAAGTACCAGCAGCTCTTTCTTTATATAAAACTTCTGCTTGTCTCATTGGTTAGGTTCTATTTTTTTAATCTGAAAAGTTAGTTCTAAACCTAAAGCATCTCCCAATTTTGATAAAGTTTCTGCAGTTGGATTATTTTTGCCACTTTCAAATTGTTTTAATGTTCGCAACCCTACACCAGAGATATCTGCTAATGCTTCTTGACTTACATTTAGCATTTTTCTGCGTTCTTTTATAGCCAGAATTAAGGTGTTAAAGTGCATTAAAAAGCACTTTTACTCACTTTTACACCACTCTAATAGGTAAACCGTCTATAAAGTGCTTTATATGGCACTAGATGAGAGTCCATGTTATTATAAAAAAATGCTAGCCGCTGGAAAAGTTATTAGAAAAACTTGTGCATTATTAAAACTTCTAGCGATATCATAAAGCGATAGACAATCGAAGCCCTACAAATATGTGTTTTGGTAATGATTAAAAAATAATAAAACAACTTAATTTAGCGAAAACATACTCTGAAATTTCTACTGAAAAAGTTCAGTTTTATTTGACGATATAGATTAGAATAAATACATAGTCTGCATTGTTTTTTACATCTATGATTACAGTTCTTCTGCTTTTAGGAAAAAATATACGCTCTAGAATTTTTGTATATCCTCAAAAACAAGGTGGGAGTATTTCAGATACTAAAAATGGGTGTGGTGTTTATGTAGGGCTGTGTAGATGTCCAGCATTTATTATCAGCTTTTTACCACATAAAAATGAAATAAAATATTATATTTATCAAATATTGACAAGTTAAATTAATACAAGTTTTGAATTAAAGTAGTTTGATAAAAAATGAAAGAAAAAAAGGAATTGCTTATGAGGCAATTGGCTTCAATTGTAGATGTAGATACTTCAATGATAAGTAAAATTGAAAATCGATATAGAAGTCCTAAAAAGACCAGATAATTAAGATTGCATCTGCATTAGAAATAGACAATAAAATGCTTTTAACTATGTGGTATGCGGAAAAAATTTATGACGATATAAAAAATGAAGATGAAGCATTATATATATATTAAAATTGGTAGTAAATAAAATTAAAGGAGAAAGTAAATGATAACACTCTATTGTAGCAATAAATTGCAGAAGTACATAGGTTTTAAGGATGACCAAATTGAGCAGAACAAGCATAATTCTGTAAACTCTTGGAATGGGCATTTGTTTACTATTAACAGAAAAAAGTGCTTGTTTTTTATGAACCATGACACCTATTTTTCTTTTGTAGTGTATGATATTAAAAAGCCAGATATTAAAAACCTAAATCAATTATTCCTTACAGGTCTTATTAAAGAATTAAACAAACTAAGTCTTATAAATGCTGAACAGGAAGCACATATCAAAAGTAGATTTTCAGAGGTGTTTCTACATAAATCTATTAATAATAGAAAGGTTATTGGTCAGATGAATAACCTTATTCAAATCATGGAATATTACAAATATAACTATGAGAATATCCAAGAATTTTTATCACAAGACACTTATTTTAATACGTGTCTTCTAAAAAAAGAGAATAATTATTTTGAAGCCAAAGATGCTATAAAAGAGAAGCTATCTCAGTTATTTACCCACTTACAGATACAAAAATAATATGCCCACTCTAAACTGGTTAAAATACTATAGGGCTTCATTAGTAGATGGTAATAGGGGAATTAAAAATGCTATTTTATCAAAAGCAATACAGAGAGATACAGATAAGTTGTCTTTTTTAACTAATACTGAAATAGTTGAAATTTGGGATGACGATAAAGTTTTTAAGTACAACTTTAAACCATCCAAAATACCTGCTGAAATAGATGATGAAAAAGACTTTGAAAATTATGATTTTGATATAGATGAAAATAACGAAAATAGCAAAGAAGAATTTTCTTTAACAGAAGTCAATAAAATAGAAATTGCTCCATTTTATATAACTTCCATTGTAGAGCATGGGTATAAAACAGCAGATTCAAAATTGCATTACCCCTTTTGGATACCTGCTTATGTGGATAAATTAGGAAATTTATATCCACCAAAAGAAGGGGAACTACCTTTATTTATTAGAAATTATTTAGCACCAAACCCAAGTGATGTGCCTACTGTTGCAGAAATGGAGCTATTAGACAAGAAAATGTCTGATAGAGATTTTAACACCTATAATTGGTCTGCTTATTGGAAAGATTGTGAACACTTTTTTAAAGAGGTTACAGGAAAGAATTTTAAAGATTATCAGGATACAGAATATCATCAATTTACTCTATGCAAATTAGAAGAAAGTAATACGACAAGAAATATTTTAGCATTATACAATGAGTTAATTTATAGTAAGAATGCAGATAAGCAAAATTATCCATTACTAAAAAAAGTATTGGATGCTAAAATAGAATCTAAAAATCATACATTAAATGAGATTGAGGTATTTCTAAATGCTAACCACTTTGGGCATATGAGTGGAGAGTTTCCACTTTCAACATCTCAAAGAGTAGCATTTGCACAATTTACTTCAAAACACAATCAACAAGCATTTGCTATTAATGGCCCACCAGGCACAGGAAAAACAACCATCCTACAAAGTTTTATTGCCAATATCATTTCAAAATCTGTTTTAGAAGAGAATCCAGCTCCTTTAATGGTGGGATGTTCTACTAACAATCAAGCTATCACAAATATTTTGGATAGTATGCAATTAGAGGAAACAAAAGATTTGTTATCTAATAGATGGCTACCTGATGTTAATTCTTTTGGATTGTATTTAGCTTCTTCTTCTAAAAAAAATGAAGCCTCTAAAAAATATCAAATAGCCACCACTAATTTCTTGAATGATGGCTTTGTAAGACAATTAGATGACACCTCTAAAATTGAAGAATATGAAAGGTACTTTATGGAAAAGTATCTTGATTATTTTGCAGATATAGAATATGATCATAAAACTGACACTTCTTCTGTTTCTTTCGATTGCTCTAAACACATTTTAAAAAAGATGGAGCATTTAAAGCACAAGATTAAACTATATCAGAATATAGCGTTTAAAAAATTTGAAATTCCATTTCTTCTAAAAAAAGATGGATATGATAGTTTTGAATCTTTATTGAATGACATATTTGAAACAGAGAATGAAATTAAAGAAACTAAAGCAAAACAAGACCTTTTAAATAAGATTAAAGAGCAACTATATATTAGAAACAAACAAATTCCTTTTTATGTAAAGTGGTTGCCTTTTAAGAGTTTTAGAACAATTAGAACCAACGCATATAAGCTAATATCTCAATCTATTATAAGTGAATTTCCTAAAGATTTTAAATGGCATAATTTTCATTTGGTTGTTGCCCACATAGAAAGTTTACTACTTAAAAATAATTCTTTAGAAATTGAGCTTATTCAAATACGATCTGACTTAAATGAATTTAGAGAAGAAATTGAGCAAAAAAATACTGTGTATCAAAATTTTGTTTCTAAATGGAATGATACCTACAAGGATAAATGGCAAAATCTTATTAAAAAAACTGGCGATGAATATGATAATTTAAGTGTTTTAGAAGATACTGCTGTAAAATTAGATATATCCTATAGAAATGAATTATTCTGGTTATGTGTGCATTATAGAGAATGGGAATATATACAAGAATTAAAAACTAAAGATTCAGAAAATAAAGAAAGGGGACAGAATAGCTACTCAGAAAAACTAAGACGATTAGCAAAAGTCACCCCATTATTCATTTCAACTTTTCATACTTTACCCAAATTTAGTACCTATTTCCAATATCCAGAAGGCAATAGGTTTTACAAAGATTTATTTGATTTAATGATTGTTGATGAATCTGGTCAAGTTTCTCCAGAAGTTGCTGTACCATCTTTAACTTTTGCTAAAAAAATATTGGCTGTTGGTGATGTATATCAAATTGAACCTGTTTGGAATGTAACTAAAGGGGTAGATTATGTAAATGCTGATAAATATAGCATTATAAAAGATAACAAAGATTTTGAAACCATCAATGATTTAGGGTTTACAGCTTCTAATGGAAACTTAATGAAGCTCATAAAAAAAACTACTCCATTTTCTTTTAATCATAGCAATGGAGAAAGCGAAAAAGGAGCTTATTTATTAGAGCATAGAAGATGTTTAGACCACATAATTGAATACTCAAAAGACAATGTCTATAAAGGTTCATTAAAATTAATGGTTGGAAATGAACACTATAAGCACCATGATTTGCCACCTTTAGGATATATTCATACAGAGGGTAGTTCTGAAAAGCATAATGGCAGTAGTAGAAAAAATGTAAAAGAGGCTAATGCTATTGTGCAATGGGTAATTAATCACAAAGAAAAATTAGAAACAGCTTACAGTAAACCTTTACATGAAGTAGTTGCCATTGTAACACCTTTTTCTGCTCAAAAAGTAATTATAAAACAGATTTTGCGTAATTATATTGACAAAAATATTGCTGATAAATTAATTGTAGGTACCGTGCATGCTTTACAAGGAGCAGAAAGACCTATTATTTTATTTTCAACTGTTCATGACACAAAAGACAAAATGCTGTTTTTTAATTATCAAGGTAAGTTTAATATGCTCAATGTAGCTTTAACCAGAGCAAAACATTCTTTTATAGTGATAGGTAATATGGCAATTTTAAACCCTAAAGACAGTTCTCCATCTGGCAGATTAGGGGCTAAACTATTTTCAAAAGAATCTTATGCATTAAACGATACTTTTATTTATCAATCTGAAATAGTTTATAAGCCTAATACAGTTAATAGAATAGATACTTTAGAGCAACACAGAAAAACATTAGAAAAGTGTTTTAAAATAGCTCAAAAGGAGCTGATTTTATTTTCTCCTTTTATTTCTATTAAAGCCATTGAAGATGATAATGTTATTAGCTTAATAAATGAAGCCACCTATAGAGGTGTTAAGGTTACTATTCTAACTGACAAACACCTTGACAAGGTTAGAAATAAGCTAAAAGAAAATAGCGAATTAGGTAGAAATGCAATAAGAAATACAAAAGCAAACTTAATAGTAATTAATGGCATACATAACAAAACAATTTGTGTGGATGATAACTTAATAATTGAAGGCTCGTTTAACTGGCTTTCTGCTACAAGAGATAGTAGTAGTCCTTATTTTAGAAATGAAACTTCTGTTGTAATGCAAGGAAGTAAAGTAAAAGAAGAAATAGAAAAAATCAGAACACTATATATCAAGGATAATTAAAAGTGAAAATGAATTCAATGATTCTATTAATTTAGCGAAAACACGTTCTGAGATTTCTACTGAAAAAGTTCGGTTTTATTTGACGAAATACATGTGCTCATTTAAACTTCTTAATATATAAAAGCTTTGAAATATTTTCCATGCTGTTTTTAATATCTTTAAATGCCTTGGGACAAAAAAAGCCTCTTAGAATTCCATTTGAATTAAAGGCGAACAGAATTTTCATACAGGGTAAAATAAATAACAAAAAGGCCATTTTGATGTATGACAGCGGTGCTTCTGGTCTCGATATTCAAAACAGGTTAATTAAAAACAAAAGTAACAAAATAACGATAGAGATTGGAAAAGGTTTTAAAACGCAAATTGTAAGAAGGAAATATGTGGGTAGCCTGGATTTTAAAAAATTCGACAAAAGTGCGCATTACCATGCTATCATTGGAGTAGATTTCTTCAAAAACTATATTGTTGAGATAAATTATAGTAATAGAGAATTAGCGTAAACAAGAAACCTCTAAAGCGCTTACAACCGCTTGAAAAGTCATTTTTTGAAATAAACCCTTAGTATTGTAGCAGTTGCACAAACGTTCGATTGTGATAAAAAACATGAACCTAAAGGTTTTCGGGTACAAATCAGGGTACAAATCCAATCTTTTTAAAAATAAAAAAACCTTAGTTTGTTGATAATGAATAAACTAAGGCTTTGTAGTTGTGGTCCTCACATCGAACCATGGATCGTAGTAGATTGTTGCGAGTCCGGTGATCTGTTCCTAAAGTGTATTGTAGCCCACGCCATTTCGGTTTGATTGGTGTTTTACTCATGATTAGGGGGGAAACAAAAAAAGTCCCCAACTTTCGTTGAAGACTTTTCTGTGGTCCCACATGGG
>JAOXRU010000165.1 GCA_025800395.1 Flavobacteriaceae bacterium | reverse complement strand
AAACAAAACTTACAGCTTTTAGATTTAAACACCAATGCAGGCATACAAAGCCTAAGAAGCCTGCTCGACAAGAATGCAGACAAACACGAACTACAAGCCAGAGACTTAACACGAAAAGATTTTCGATTTAAAGTAGGACCTTCTATGCTACAAGAAGTAAAAACATTTTACAATTTGTCTATACCATTAAATCCACAATCCGAACTCTATGCTTTTGGTGGAATAAGCTATCGACAAGGCACTTCTTCTGGTTTTTACCGCATCCCTGCGCAGAAAAACGGCAATGCCAATACGGCCTTATTCCCAAATGGTTTTCTTCCAGAATTGGAAAGCAAAATTTACGATATAGCTACTACGGTTGGTGTAAAAACCAACTGGAAAAAGTGGCAATTAGACATTTCTAACACCTATGGAAAGAACATGTTCGACCTCCGCCTAAACAAATCGAGCAATAGTACCTTAAAAAACAACAGCCCCACTGCCTTTACCCTCGGGGGCTTTCGATTTAGTCAAAACACCACTAATGTAGACTTGCAAAACTATTTTAACTTATTAGACCGCCAATTTAGTATTGCCTTAGGAGCAGAATTTAAGATAGAAAACTACAACATCCTAAGCGGAGAAGCCACTTCTTACACCACCTACGATAACAATGCACTTGCTGTTACCAATACTACCATTGCCACAGATTTGGTCTTACATAATTTCTATGGCACACCCCTACTTGGCGGTGCACAAATGTACCGTGGCTTTGAACCCAAAAATGCTATTGATAAAAACCGAAACAACCTAGCCCTATACGCAGACATTGAAGCCGATATGATGCCCAACTGGACCTTAAATATTGCTACTAGGTTTGAGCGTTTCTCCGATTTTGGAAGTACTTTTATATACAAATTGGCCATGCGCTATGCTATAAATGAAATATTTTCGATTCGATCGGCCATTAACACCGGATTTAGGGCACCCTCTTTACACCAACAGTTTTTTAGAAAAACAAATACCATATTTCTAGAAAACAAAGCCTTCGAAGCTGCTATTTTTCCTAACCACAGTAAGGAAGCTGCTTTATTTAAAATACCACGGCTAAATGAAGAATTGTCGCAAAATGTAAGTGGCGGTATAACCATGAAACAAAACAATTTCTTTTTCACTTTAGATGCGTACCATATTGCCATAGCAGACAGAATTGTATTAAGCGGTGCTTTTAGTCATGGCGATAGCCCAGAATTACAAGATATTTTTGCGCAAGAAGGCGCAACAAGCGCACGCTTTCTTGTAAATGCGGTAGACACCAAATCTATTGGGTTAGAACTGGTGGCTAGCCATAT
>JAOXRU010000142.1 GCA_025800395.1 Flavobacteriaceae bacterium | reverse complement strand
AAAATTGTAAAAATTGCGTATAAGTCCCACCTTTTTGAAGGTACTCCCGAGGAGCTATTACCCAAACTAAAATCGATTCAAAAAGAGAATAACTTTAAGTCTATTATGCGTATCCCATTGATACGAGACCAGGTGGTTTCTTTATACACCAATATAGAACAGCAAAAAGAAACCCCCAGAGTTTTTAAGCAAGTTGCTTTGAATTATTTAAAATATGTATATCGAAACAATCGGTTTTTAAACACCTATCACAAATTGGTATATAAGGGAATTGCCCAACTGCGAAGAAATGCAATGAAATATGATGCTAAGGTAAAGGAGGAGTACGAATTTGCTTTAGCCAAGTTAAGTTCGCCAAAAATCCCATCCGCTCAAGACCAAAAACAAGTGGAGATAAAACGAAAACAACTTTTGGCTCATCAATGGATGCAAGAGCAAATTGCCTTATTGGATCTGAACAAAGTACAAAAGGATTTGGGAGAATTGGCAAAATTCAAGGAAACCTATTTGGCTAAAATATTTGAGATGTTAGAAAACGAATCTACAAATGAAGAGATCTTCGCATTTTTGGAAGTGTCCTTGGCAGATTGGTATCATCAGGCAAAATTGAATCGGATAGAAAAATCAGATACTTATAGCAAGATGTAGGTTAGTTATTTCAAACAGCGGATAATCGCAAAGGCGCTATAAAAATAAAATCCTTTACCAAAGAAAATAACCAAAGTTATATCCGCTGTGATATTAAAATAATGAAGCAACCAAATTAATCTGATAAAAAGAACAGTCTACCAATGCAAATTATAGCAAATTTATTTCAAAACGGTATACGTCCTCAAAGGCGAAAGCATTTGGTTGGGCTGTTCTTATTTATCGGCTTTTTTGGATATGCGCAGTTATATCCGGTTCAGGTCAATATGAATTTGGTTCCTCCTTATTCTTTAAAAATATCCGATTACCATACTGCCTCTAGCGATAAGCTATTTGTAAACCTTTTGCTAAAAGATGTAAACGAATTTGGCAGACAGGTTAAATTGCGCTTTTATGTGGAAGGAAATGGATTGGCAGTGCGCTCCAAACCATTTATTGTTGGGGCCAATCCTATCGTATTAGATGGTGGGGTAAATACCCGACTATCTAATGTAGATCTGAGGCCCTATTTTAAATTTGAAAACTTACAAGGACTTACACCTTTTCAGTATAGCAAGGCACTCTCCGATGGGGTATATAACTTTTGTTTTGAGGTGTACGATTATTTCTCCAGCCAAAAAATTTCCAATAAATCCTGTATTCCGGTTTATCTAATTCTAAACGATCCCCCCATACTGAATACACCGCCTAAGGAAGAACTTATTGCTGGGCAAAACCCACAAAACATATTGTTTAATTGGACACCTAGGCACATCAATGCCACTGGCGTACAATACGAATTTACCATTAAGGAAATTTGGGATTCACAAATAGATCCCAGAGCCGCATTTGCTATAAGTCCTATGGTGTATCAGACCAACACATTTTCTACCACGCTATTGTATGGACCAGGAGAGCCACCACTATTGGAAGGGAAGCAATATGTATGGGCGGTAAGAGCTATTGTTAGCGATGGAATTAGCGAAACATCGGTTTTTAAGAACAATGGGTATAGCGAAGTCTTCTGGTTTCGATACACCAACAATTGTAAGCCACCTCGATTTGCCCTGGCAAAAGCCTTGGACGCTTCACGTATGGAAATTAGCTGGCAAGGACTAGAACACCATCGTTTTGAAATACAATACCGCAAAAAGGGGTATGGCGATGCAGATTGGATTCGTTCCTATGCCTACAACAATACAACTACCTTATACAATCTAGAGCCAAAAACTACCTACGAATTTAGAGTTGGAGGAGAATGTAGCCTAAATGCGGGCTTCGTTTTTTCCAATATGCAAACCTTCCAAACCCCTTCTAAAGAAGAAGTGCGCAATTATAGTTGTGGGGTATTGCCAGAGATCGAAATTAGCAATAGAGACCCCTTGCAAAACCTAGGAGTAAACGAGGTGTTTACTGCTGGAGATTTTCCGGTAACCGTAAAAGAAGTTCGTGGACAAAACGGTACCTACTCCGGTTGGGGCTTTATCACAGTTCCCTATCTGGCGGATACCAAAATAAAAGTGGGCTTTGAAAACGTCCAAATCAATACCGATTTTCAGCTGATTGCTGGAGTGGTGGAAACGGATTATAGCGCAGAGTGGGAAAATATGGAAGATGTAAGTGATTTTGCGGATGATGTTGTAAAACTAGGAAGTGATATTGTTGAAATTATTGCAGAACAAATACAAAATTTAATTAATATAATTAAAGACAAAGATGGTAAACTAACCGAGGAAGAATCAGAAAAGTATAAAGAACAAGGTGGTAGCTATTATGACAAACTCCATGAAAAAATAGATAATTTAATCAATGATGGTACACTTTCAAGCGAGGAAGCAGATAAAATAAAAAATACCCTTAAAGAAAGTGAAGAGGCTTTTGATGAATCTTTAGAAGCATCTACAGATGATTCTTCAACTAGTGATGCAATAGCTTCTTCGGAAAAAGCTGACGAGAAGCTAAAGGAAGTTACTCAGGCAATAAACAATGTTACAGGAGATGATACGCTGTTCAGGTTGATAAAAGCAATAAAACAATTTGACGGACAATCTTTTATAAAATGCAAAGAATGCAAAAAAATTAATAAAGAAAATGTTAAGGATTTTGATAGTAAACTCCCAAACATTTCTTTAATTTTTAGTAACAGGAAATATTACAAATGCATTATTGGTTATTTGGCAGACAATGGTATTAAAATTGAAAAATTTAAATATGAAGAAAGGGACAAAAATGATGATATCTCCGATAAAATAAAAAAAGAAACCGCTAACTACAAAGTGTTACTTGTGAATAAAGAAGAATCGTTAGCTATTTTTACAGGTAAGGAGGTGATAGAATGTGCTAATGAATTAACTTTTAGTCCAGATTATTGTAATGCTCCAACAAAGGTAACAGCACAGGAAAAAGAAGATATCATTAATGAAATTAATACTTGTACTTTAAACAGTACTACTATTTCCAATACAGTAACTTTTACCGAAGCAAACAATACTATTGATTATGATACTTTAAAAACAGCTATCGAGAATCAATTAAAGCAAGACTTTTTTCAAGAGGTAAAGATTGCAGTAAACTTAAAACAAAACAGTAAACAGGAAACACTTTTGTCTAAGGGATTACCTAATACAAATCAAGCTGATATTACCCTTAATGCTGAAATTGTAAATAATAAGGTAAATATTAGTACCATTGTTTCTGACAATTACCTAAAAAAACAAGTTGCTCAATTACAAAAATTAGCGGATAGTAGGGGTATAATGGTGAATACTACGGAAC
Source organism: Flavobacteriaceae bacterium (assembly GCA_025800395.1). Lineage (GTDB taxonomy): Bacteria > Bacteroidota > Bacteroidia > Flavobacteriales > Flavobacteriaceae > JAOXRU01. Next base: position 4,357 of record JAOXRU010000142.1, on the reverse strand, counting down.
TTAGGAGACAAGTTCTTTTAGATTTACAAGATGCAGTAACAGTAAGCTGGTTTGCCGAATTAAGCCAAAAATTAAAAACACTGGTAAGTGATCAAGTAGGGACATTTATAGAAGCCCTACAGGCCTCACAGAAGATCGTAAAAAATATATGGGAAGAAGGAAAAATGCCAAACAGCAATTGGCATAGTAAGGAATCTGACCATACCAAATGGCCTATTTATGCCCAATTCCCTGAACTTGTTGCAGGACCAAGTGACGCTGTTATTGAAGAAATAACAGGAATACCACAAGCCATTAAGGGTATTTATGGTATTATGACGGATGAAGAACAACAAGAGGCATTCAAAAAACTGTTTACAAAAGATGGTATAAGCGGACTAATAGATGGCATTGGGAATGAATTGGAAGACACCTGGAATGACAACGAAAAATTAATATATTTTTCCGCAAAAACCACTGTTTCGGTTGCTGCTGCAATTTTTGGAGTAGGAATTATCACCGAAGGAGGTGCTGTCGCTTCTACACTAGAAACTTTGGTAGGAAAGATGGATGAATTTACAGATTTACCAAAGCTCACCAAATTCTTAGAAGACGTAAAAAAACAAGATTGGTATAGCGAAGGATTTAAACAATTTAGGAAGCAGTTTGATGAACTATTGGAAGCCGTGCCAATTAGTCCAGAAAAACTTAATGTATTAGCATCTAGAATGAGTGTAAAGGAACTAAGAGAATTTGTTACAAAATTACACAAGTTAAAAGATGTGGAAGGAATTGATAAGGTTGTAAAAGATTTAGTGATTGATCCTAGAGGATGGAATAGATATAAAGGTGCTAAATTTGTAATTGAATATTCAGAAAAACTGGTCAAACAAGGGAAAAAGATTAAATTTGAAGTGGGTGATATCTCAAATGATCTAAGACGAGTTTACGATATTACTGTGGAAAAAATAGTAGATGGTATTCCAACACCTTTAAAACTGGAATTAAAAAACTGGAACGGCTTTTATCCTTCAACCATAAAATCTCAATTCGTAAAAGACTTGGCAAAAATGACTGATTTAGGTAGTATCCAATGGATCTTTAATAAAACAGATAATATACCAGATATGAAAATACTAAGGGAAAAGGTTCTAAATTCTCTAAAAAAAGCAGATGGAAGTCCTGTGGATGAGTTAACAAAAAATCTCGACGAAGATATTGTAAGAAAATTATTTCCTAAAGATAACCTAATTACCGATTTGAACTATTCCCATAGGTTAATAAAGAATCTAGAGAAGAATGAGGTTTTTGATAAAATATTTGAAATTGTAAAATAAGTATGTATTTAGAGTATAAAATAATTAAAGATATAATACGTCAGCCAACATTTTCGAAAAATAAAATGTTTACTATTAGTAAGAAATTTAGACACATAACCTGTTACAACTCACAAAGAATTGAAATTGAATGGACAATAAAAAATAGAGACAACAGAGGTGAAGTGTGGGATAATGAGATTATTACCAGCAATTTAAAATCATACAATAAGCAAGGGGAAATAGTCTATCAGCATATAAATTATTTAGACTACCATTTTGAATTTTTATCTCGAGAACTTAACCTTTCTGTATGGAAAACAATAAATGAAGAAACTGAAACTGTGCTTTATCATTTTTTTGATTTCGATAAAAAAGAAATGATATACGAAAATATCAATTTAGAAGGTATTATATTTTCTATTACAAATTGCCTTATTATAACAAATAACTCACCATTTGTACACGCGTACATGAAGTCGGATTTTATTGTACAGTGGCAAATAGATCTAAGCGAATATTTAACACCAGAAGAAGACCTACAAATAAAACAGATAAAAGCTTATAACGACAATATCATTGTAGTTTCCAACGGAGGTGTGGTTAGCATAAAAGCCGATACGGGAGAAGTAAATTGGATTACCAAAACCTATGCCCTTACTATGGAAATAGTTAAAAACATTGGTTATTGTTGTAGTGGATTAGCTTTATATAAAATAAACCTTGAATCAGGAGAACTAAGCGGTTATGGTTGGAAAAACCATCGTTTACCAGATTTCACCTATAATAACAAATCTTATTGGCCAATAGGTCATGAAGTCGTATTTCATAATGGTTTGTTGTGGTATTGGGTTTATAGTTCTGGAGAATCTTTCATAATTGCTATCAATCCGCATGATGGTCATTATGAATGGGTGCATCATGTAGAAACAAATGAAAAGATAAATTCTATACAATTCCATGAAGATAAAATGTTTCTTCATGATACTGGTGGGACTTTGCACATTTATGAAAAAGAAAACAACACTTAAAATGTAATTTTTAAAACCCAAACGAATTATAAGAACTTACCTACATATTACCCCATTATTATGCGTGAGCTGTGCCTTGTTTTTTGGCTTGTCTATTTATGGCCAAAATTTAAATGTAGAAAGCATTAGCAAAGCCAAACCTCTCAAAATCAGTGGTGCAATTGCTGCAAATAGTGTGTTTTATAATTCGAATGTAGAAAATAACGGAAGAAGTCCATTCAGCTACTTTTTACAGGGAAGTTTAAACGTTAATTTCTTTAGTTTTAATATGCCTATTTCATACAGTTTTTCCAATCAGGGAAGTGAGTTAGGGTACCAAGTACCATTCGATTTTAATCGGTTGAGTCTACACCCGCAATACAAATGGATTACAGCACATATAGGGGATGTAAATATGACATTTTCTCCCTATACATTAAGTGGGCATCAATTTACCGGAGGAGGAATCGATCTTACCCCACCAGGGAAACTGCAATTTAGTGCCATGGCAGGAGAATTGCTTCGTGCTACGCCAGACAATGCGCAAGAGGAAACCATACCTGCTTTTAAAAGAATGGGCTATGGGATGAAAACCCTTTATAAAGCGGAAAAGTTTCAACTAGGGCTTATCGGTTTTTATGCCAAAGACCAGATGCACTCTATACCCCTTATCCCAGAAGAAAAAGGAGTTATTCCAAAAGAAAATCTAGTTATTAGCCTGGAAGGGTCATACAAATTCTTGAAAAATTTGGAATTCAAAGCCACCTATGCTTCTAGTGCACTTACCCAAGATCTTCGCGCAGAAGAGGCCGACAAAAAAGAAGGGATAGCGGCTTTGTTTTTTAACAGTAGAGCCTCAACAGCCTATTTTGATGCTATAAATGCCTCTATCCATTACCGAGTAGGGAAAACAAGTATGGCGCTTGCTTATGAGAGAATAGATCCTGGATATGAAACTCTCGGAGCCTACTATTTCAACAACGATTTTGAGAATATTACGGTAAATACGGCAACAGTTTTATTAAAGGATAAGGTGAATCTAAATCTCAACCTGGGGTACCAACGAGACAATTTGGAAAATCAGAAAGCACAAAATACTGGTAGAATAGTAGGCACTATAAATGCCAATATTAATGCTTCGGAAAAATTGCAAATAAATGGTTCATATTCCAATTTTAGAACCTTTACCAATAGCCGTCTCAATCAGTTTGACAATATAAATGATGACAATCTGTTGGATAACCAATTAGACACCTTGAATTATAGACAACTATCGCAAAATGCCAATGTAAATATTAATTATGTAGTCAGTAAAAAAGAAAATTTGCAACAGAATTTAAGTCTCAATTATGCTTTGGCCAATACTGCCAATGAACAAGGGGGAATTGTACGATTGGGACAGGCATCTACTTTCCACAATTGGAACACCTCCTATACCATGGGGTTACCTAAGAAACAACTACAGCTAACGGCTGCATTAAATGCTACATTAAACACCATAGGCAAAGAAGATGCCACCACTTGGGGACCAACTATATCTGCTAATAAAAGGTGGTTTGAAAACAAACTAAATACTGCTTTGGCGGCTTCTTATAACCAAAGTAGCAGTGCTATGGGAAATAGCAGTCAGGTGACTAGTTTGAGAATCAATGCTAGCTATATTTTGTTAAAAAAGCATAATTTTTCTCTAAATGGCATCCAGTTATTTCGCAATACAGACAAAAGCAATTCTAAAGATCTTACCATTACTTTTGGATATAATTATGCCTTTGATTTATCGGTTAAGGATAAAAAGAAAAAGAAGATTCCAAAATCGAAGTCAAAAATTGTAAAAATTGCGTATAAGTCCCACCTTTTTGAAGGTACTCCCGAGGAGCTATTACCCAAACTAAAAGCGATTCAAAAGGAGAATAACTTTAAGTCTATTATGCGCATCCCATTGATACGAGACCAGGTATTTTCTTTATACACCAATATAGAACAGCAAAAAGAAACCCCCAGAGTTTTTAAGCAAACTGCTTTGAATTATTTAAAATATTTATATCGAAACAA
>JAOXRU010000113.1 GCA_025800395.1 Flavobacteriaceae bacterium | reverse complement strand
CTCTAGAGCCTGCACAAACTATTACTCTAGATTTTGAAATAAGCTACCAATACAAAGGCTTTGGCAACAGCCCTTCAAATAACTTTTTGACTTATAATGGTACATTTCTTAACAACCAAGTTTTTCCCTCTATAGGCTACCAATCATTGGGCGAACTCGATGCTGATGGTGTACGCAAAGAATATGGGCTTCAGCCACGCCAACGTTTCCCGTTGATTGATGATAAAAAAGCGCTTGAAAATAATGCCCTTTCTAGCGATGCCGATTGGATAAATTTTGAAGTAACGCTTGGCACTGCTGCTGACCAAATAGCCGTAGCACCTGGTTATTTGCAAAAAGAGTGGAAAAAAGGCAATCGACGTTATTTTCATTACAAAATGGATAAACCTATCCTCAATTTTTATAGCATATTGTCGGCACGCTATGCCGTGAAAAAGGACGTGTGGACAAGCAAAGAAGGCAAAAAGGTGAATCTTGAAATTTATTACCACCCTACGCATAGCTACAACCTTGAGCGAATGATGGAAGGTATGAAAAAATCGCTGAGTTATTGCAGCGCCAATTTTTCGCCTTATCAATATCGCCAAATGCGTATTCTAGAATTTCCGCGTTATGCAGGCTTTGCCCAGTCGTTTGCCAATACTGTCCCCTATTCCGAGAGTTTGGGTTTTCTTGCCGATGTCGACGACAAAAAAGATGTAGATTTTGTGTTATATGTAACCGCCCACGAGGTGGGGC
>JAOXRU010000089.1 GCA_025800395.1 Flavobacteriaceae bacterium | reverse complement strand
CTCTGGTCTCCCTACTGATGTATTAATTATAAGAGCAAAACATTGATAAAGAAAAAGACAACATCCTTTATAAAAACTTTACCCCAAAATATTTTTGCAGGATTTGTGGTGTCTCTTATTGCCTTGCCACTTGGATTGGGTTTGGCGATAGCTTCCGAAGCACCGCCAATATCCGGAATTATTGCCTCTGTTGCTGGGGGTGTAGTAGTGGCTGTTTTCGGAGGGAGTAAGGTTACCATTACTGGACCAGGAAATGGCTTGGTAATTGTGTTGCTCGGTGCCATTACAACACTTGCCAATGGAGATATGCACCAAGGTTATTTATACACCATTGCTGCTGTTGTTGCTTCTGGTGTGCTGATGTTGCTTTTAGGCTTTTTACGAATGGGTACTCTAGCAGATTTCTTTCCTTCTTCGGCTATTAATGGAATGTTGGCCGCAATTGGAATAGGAATTTTTGCCAAACAAATACACGTTATGCTCGGTAACCAAAGTGCCAAAGGGAGCATAGCAGAGCTTTTGCTTAAAATACCTGAAGGCGTTATCCATTTAATACAAACCAATAGCACCAGTGTCCTTATGGCTGGTTTGGTTGGTATTGGTAGTTTGTTTATTATGGTGTTTTATGCCAAAATTCGCAATAAGTATTTTCAGCTAGTACCTGCACCAATGTGGATAATCGTATTGGCTATAAGTTTGCGTCGTGTGTTTGATTGGCTAGGAATTACCTACCCTATGGAGCAACAACACCTAATTAATATTCCTAACGATATCGTTTCTAGTTTGGCTACACCAGATTTTAGTATTGCGTACCAAGCCAATTTTATCGGAGTGGTTTTGGCCATAACTCTTATTTCGAGTATCGAATCTTTGTTGAGTATTAAGGCAGTGGATAAATTAGATCCGCTTAGCAGAAGATCTAATGCAAATCGCGATCTTAAAGCACTTGGTTTTGCATCTGTAGTTAGTGGGTTCTTAGGCGGACTTAATGTGGTAACAGTAATTGCGCGTTCCTCGGTAAATGTGAACAATGGCGCAACCAATCGTTGGTCTAATTTTTTTCACGCTTTTTTTCTAGTACTATTTATACTGCTGTTACAAAACGAACTTAAATCGGTGCCATTATCAGCCTTGGCTGCCATTTTGGTATATACGGGTTATAAATTAGCAGATC
>JAOXRU010000063.1 GCA_025800395.1 Flavobacteriaceae bacterium | reverse complement strand
CAGCAATTGCATTCGCTGCCATTTCAGCAGATGGATCAGTTGTGACATGGGGATGGCCTGGTTCTGGTGGTGATAGCAGCAGTGTACAGGAAGAATTTGCAAATTTGTAGAGGTCCGTTGGTGGATAGAAGCTTCTGTGAGTTGGTGGTACAAGATGGGGCCCCCTAACTACTATAAGTGGATTTACCCCTAGCTATACCCATTTACAACCATGTTTTTTTTAAAGGAGGGTTTGCTGGGGTTATAACTACCTTATAACTAGGGGGGCCCCTTCTTGTAGGTGAGGATATGGAAAAAAAGGTCTTGAGTGGTACAGAGAATGCTTCAATCACTACTTGTATGATGTGGCGATGAGTTCTCGGTGGATTTGATTGTTTTTTGCATCATCTTGTTTTCCCAAAACAACTCAATGCGGCGGAATTCTGTCGAAGCATTTGGATGTCGTTTTCGTTGGGAGGCTCCACAAGAACTTTGGCGAGCTCATGCGGAGGAGGGGTTTCCAGTTGAAACTCTGAAGACATGCTGGTGGTTAGGTGGTTAGCAAACGGAAATGAACAACTTTTTGTTTTTTAATATTGGGACTTGTTTGATTTACTCAAAATTGGGGGAATTGTTTGAAAGACATATGAACTTACTTCTTGGGAGGGATTATATATTTTGAATGACTTATTCTCCTTCATATATGTACGTACAGATAAAAAAAATATATATATATATATGGTCACCCCCCCCAAGATCTACCTATCTCATTTTTTAACGGTATTTTCAGTATAAAATGCTTATTTTGCATAAGCGAAAAATGATTTGTTTTTGCTGATGTCCTTTGAAGTACTACACTCAAAAACATTTAAAAACACTGTGTTTTTTACATGTTTTCTTGTACATGTATTTGAAAACTGTAAAAAACCTCCAGTTTTTACTGTTTTTGTACCATTTAGGCATCGCCAGTAAAAGGAAAAAGTGATACCAACTTCTTTTTGATTCCCATACAATTCCAAAAAAACCTCGAGTTTTCCAAAATTCCA
>JAOXRU010000047.1 GCA_025800395.1 Flavobacteriaceae bacterium | reverse complement strand
TAAAATATGAAAAAGCTTTTGTTACTTTCCTTAGCAACCGTAGTGTTGTTGTCTAGTTGCGGTAAACGCTCCAATGATAAAGGAGAGCTAGTTGGTGTAAAAGGAAAAAAGTGGTTTCCAGAAAAGCCCTATGGGATGACCTTAATTCCTGGAGGTTCTTTTACGATGGGAAAAGCCGAAGAAGATGCAGCCCAAGCAATGAACGCTCCAACAAAAACGGTAACGGTACGTTCCTTTTATATGGACGAAACAGAGATTACAAACAGCGAATACCGTGAGTTTGTAGATTGGGTTAAAGATTCCATTATTCGAACAAAACTTGCCATATTGGCAGATGAGTTGGGAATGACGCCAGACGATGGTGGTATAGGAGAATATGCTTTTCGAGATGCCGATACTTCCGACCTTTCTGTATACGATAAATATATGCTAGATAACTATGTGGGAAATGGCGATTCCGAATTTGAAGGAAGAGCGCTTAATAGAGAGATCGATCTTGTTTTTGACCAATCGGAATATCCAGATGAGTACTATGCCGAAATTATGATAGACTCTATCTATTTGCCTAAAGAAGAATCGTATAACGGGCAAAACACAGTAGATGTTGAAAAATTAAAATTCCGTTACAAATGGATGGATATCCAAAAAGCTGCTAAGGCAAAAACAGGACGAAGAAAAGAATTTATAGTTACCGAAGAAATAAAAATTTATCCAGATACAACCGTATGGATTAAAGATTTCCAATATTCGTATAACGAACCCATGCACAACGATTATTTTTGGCACGATGCCTATAGCGAATATCCAGTTGTAGGGGTGTCTTGGCAACAAGCAAAAGCGTTTTGTAACTGGAGAACCAAAAAGAAAAACGATTTTCA
>JAOXRU010000008.1 GCA_025800395.1 Flavobacteriaceae bacterium | reverse complement strand
TTATACCATCACCATTGGGGCTAAAAAATCTTGGGTAATCAATAATTTTTACTTCTACGCTTTTGCTGTAACAACCAAAACTGTCTTTTACAGTTATCGTATGCACACCATAGGGCAACCGTGTAAAACGCGGAGAATCTTGCCATGTTCCTCCGTTGATTTGAAACTTATAATTTCCATCGCCTACCACTTTGGCTTCTATAGTTTGGTTGGCTTCGTAGGGTTTAGATACCAATTGTGCCATAAAAGAGGTTGGTGGTACAGATCGTTTTACTTCAAACGCTTTCCAAATGCCACAAGAATTTGCATTTTGCATGTGTACGGTATACCACCCTAGGTTAGCTTCCTCTATAAGGAGACTTGCATTTTGTTGTGCTACTAATTGTTGCTTCTGGTCTCCTTTTCCTCTGTACCATATAAACGAAAATGCATTAGCATCTAAACCAGTATGTACCTCTATACTATTCTCTGAATTGTTGGTGTCTGCGCAAATTACATAAACATCGTTTAATTTGCTTACTGGTGCTTCTTCTACCAGAAGATTTACAGGAACAATCTGAAAACACAACTCGTTATAGGTTGCAACGCGAACAAATACAGTACTTTTACCAACTTCGGACACCGTATATGTTTTTGGTGTTTTTATTTTCTGGCTTTCTTCATTATTAGCAGCGGCTTCTCTTGTTCTGAAATAAGAAAACTGCAATCCGTCGTTTGCATAAATGCTTGGATTTAAAAGGCTTAAAT
>JAOXRU010000648.1 GCA_025800395.1 Flavobacteriaceae bacterium | reverse complement strand
GGATGATGTGTACAAACTTTCATGTACTACATCTATGTGAAATATGGAATTTCTGCACTTTCTAGACAAAAGCACAATTTTTTATGTGAAAATGGCGTAAAACTACCAAACCGCAGCCATCTTGGATTACCCACCTCGTTTCCCAGCAGTGCATTAGGAAAGGCCCTGGGAAAGAGACTGCTTCAGGTTACATCATAGGCTTTTAACTATAAGGGTACCTTCCCCTCTTCCGGCTGCGCACTTGGGCTCTGTACTGTAAAATAACATGCGGGCTTACTTTTTTATATAAAGTGCTATTCCTAGTCTCTCCACTATGGCTACCCAGTGGAAGCGGAGTTTACTGGCAGTTACAGAAAAGTAGTCCTTACTCCTGTGACTGAGTAAAGTTTCCTTTGTATAAAACATACCTATACGATAAATATGTTGTGTTTGTTATCAGTTTTTTGATAGATCAGCGAGCGGCCAAACTGACCATACGCTCCAAACGTTATCTCGGTGGATGAGAGTGCTTGCTCTTTGGTACAGTCACTTAAGAAAACGTAAATGGCGTGCATCCTGAAAAACCTGGTGGAAACACAACTAAGAGGGTAGAGAAAGGATTTATATAACTTTCGAATTCTTCCAAACTCTACGGAGTACCATTCCATATGAACAAAGCGGCCATTTTCCATTTCTTCTTGTGCAACCAGAGGTATATTTGCTCCAAGTCGGCTTGTTGCCACGGTTGTTGTTGTTGTTG
>JAOXRU010000634.1 GCA_025800395.1 Flavobacteriaceae bacterium | reverse complement strand
GTATTGTAAAAAATGTCGCAAATACCAGCAATCAGGTTATATAAATAATGCCTGTAAAATAGGAATAGACCAAGAAATCAAAAGCTACCTCAAAGAAGGGTGCGGCATTAGAAGTATAGCACGTTTGTTAGATATATCGCCCACAACAGTAATTGAACGCATCAAGAAAATAAGTAAACAAATAAGCAAGCCAACAAACCAATTAAGAAAGAGCTACCAAATGGATGAGATCCAAACATACATAGGTAAGAAAAAGCAAAAAATATGGATTGCCTATGCTATTCAACAAGATACCAGAGAAGTAGTAGATTTTCAGGTAGGTAGAAGAAATACAAAGACCCTCAAAAAAGTCGTAGAAACCCTATTGCGATCATCCCCCACAAAAATTTAGACTGATAAACTTAACATCTATCCAAGCTTGATAAATAAAACCATACACAGCATAAAAAATCGAGGTATAAACCACATCGAACGAAAGAACCTAACACTCCGAACCCATCTAAAACGATTGAACAGACGGAGTATCTGTTATTCTAGAAGTGTTACGATGTTAGAAGCTAGTCTTAGAATTTATT
>JAOXRU010000659.1 GCA_025800395.1 Flavobacteriaceae bacterium | reverse complement strand
ATGCGTACATATGGGCTCCTGTACCACAAGGAAGTCGGTGATTCTTCTGTGTATTTTATACACCTAATTCAAAAAAGGTTGCTTTGGGCATTGGCAATTGGGCATTGGGAAACTATTGTTTGGCGGTCACTCAAGCGGAGCAATTCATTGTTTTCGTATGCCCAAATGCCCAAAGCCCAGTTGCCAATGACCAGTTGCCAAAGCAACTTTTATTGAATTAGGTATATATATCTAACATAGTACTCCTGATCAGTACCATTCTTAAGGAATTGGCTTATTAAACGACATACTGTAAGGACATTTGGAATGAGGTTTGCAAAACATATTATCACTGATGATTGCCAAACATAGAATGATGGACATAATGACAGCGAAATGGTGTAACTTTACTCACCTCAGCAGATGAACAATTTTATCCTTTATTTTGGTCCTTTTCGATATCCACTGTTATGCAATGTTGCCTGTTTTCTTTAAAGCTTATCATGATAAGTTCTCTGGTATTGACAGTGTGGAAATTAATTCCCCATAAATAGATACTATCCATGTCCTTGATTGGTAAAAGAATGTTGATGCAAAGTTCGTTCACTATATTTTGTTTGTTGCAAAAAGCTGTCATGTATGCGGCACAAGACTTCGTTTTCATTTCTCCGCTGACAACGCATCCGGGCTCAAAGTGAACATTGGCATGGTAACTATGTGAAATTCAAGATGGTGGCGATGGTGGAGGCGACCTGTGGTGGCTTGATGGTGTTTTTTTCTTATCATCGTTTTACATATAATGTCTTCTATAAGAATAGCTGGGCATTGCAATGTTTGTCAGTGGAGTTACTTTTAAAAGGGAAACGCCGATATATTTTGGCTTGTGATTGACTTTGTTACATTTGTAC
>JAOXRU010000612.1 GCA_025800395.1 Flavobacteriaceae bacterium | reverse complement strand
TCTAAGGGTAAAAATAGAATACTCGCAGCTCATGTTGGCAAAAAACGATCAAGTATTGCATGCTTTTTTAACCTCTGACGAAAAGTGGCGAATGAAAACCGAGCTTGACGAAATTATCCCGAAGCTTAAAAAAGCCATTGTATACAAAGAGGATAAATATTTTTATAGCCATTGGGGAGTAAACCCTATTGCAGTAAGTAGAGCCTTGTTTAATAATATAGTACAAGGGCGCAAAACTTCAGGGGCGTCTACCATTACTATGCAAGTGGCGCGTTTGCTTTCGCCTAAAAAGCGTACCTATGCCAACAAAATCACTGAGATGTTTCGAGCTTTACAGCTAGAATGGCAATATTCAAAAGATGAGATTTTGCAAATGTACCTCAATTTGGTGCCTTATGGTGGCAACATAGAAGGGGTAAAAGCCGCATCATTGTTATATTTTGGACGCATGCCCCACCAACTCAGTCTTGCTCAAATCACGGCTTTGGCGATTATACCCAACCGCCCCACTTCGTTGG
>JAOXRU010000609.1 GCA_025800395.1 Flavobacteriaceae bacterium | reverse complement strand
AATCTGTTTGTGCCCACCAAAATATGTTCTTGGTTTGCTACTTGTTGCGCTGCAGCTAGATGTTTCTCTTGAATTTTTTCCTGAATTTTTCCTTTTTTTAGTTGTTGTAAAAATCCACCACTGGCTTCAATTTCTTTAAGTAAGGATAAGGCCTTATCGGCAAATTGGTCGGTTAAAGATTCAATGTAATATGCACCTTCTGTGGGGTTGCTCACCTTATCAAAATAGGCTTCGTTCTTTAGAATAAGTAATTGGTTTCTAGCAATACGATCTCCAAATTCGTTGTCTTTGTGGTAAATGCTATCATAGGCTTTATTGTATACCATATTTGCACCACCCAAAACTGCACTCATACACTCGGTAGTTGTACGAAGCATATTTACATTGTAGTCGTATAGGGTTTTGTTACGTCTACTTGGGGTTGCGCTTATAAAAAGAGCAGGTTGCTGTGTAAATACAAGAGTTAGTTGCTCCCATAAATACCTAAGTGCTTTTAATTTGGCAATTTCGAAGAAATAATTCCCTGCAATTGCTACATGCATGCTTATCTCTTTTTGTTTTATATTGCTTTTGTCTAAAAACTCTAGGTATTCTGTAACATGTCCCAAAGCATAAGCCAATTGCTGTACAATATCTGCTCCCGCATTTTGATAGATGCTGGTGTCTACAAAAATTTGGGTTTGATCGCTCAATTGGAGAAAATGCAGCAACATTTTATGATCT
>JAOXRU010000658.1 GCA_025800395.1 Flavobacteriaceae bacterium | reverse complement strand
GCAAAAAAAAAACGCTACAACCTTTTTTTATCAATTTAGACAACGTGAGTTCGATAAGCTATACTAAAGCTGCTGAACGTTTTTTGTCCAATGGAAGCCTTATTGCACCAAGTTCTTTATAATCTCTTGGGTAGACAATATTTCCTTGGTATGCTCTATACTCGGTCCGGCTACCCACACGGTTTTATAGGTCACCTCTGTAGCGGCTTTGGTGGTTGCCTTCATCCCTTTAGCGAAGCGAACCATTTTCACCCATTTCTTTAACTTCTTGTTTTTGTTGAGAAGCCTTTCTAACCATGGCTGTTCTGTACCTACTTTTTGCACATAAGGAGTATTTATTACCGTACAAGGGGTACCCGAAATACGTTCGGTAACCACAATATCTTCCGCTCCGTATTCTACACAAGCTTCTTTATACGCCTGAGATACTCCAGCTTCTGTAGAAGCAATAAAAGGACTTCCTACAGAAACTCCAGCCGCCCCATAGGACAACATTTTGTCTAAGTCTGCTTTACAACCAACTCCTCCCGCAGAAACTACGGGTATTTTGCAATTTGCCGTTAACTCTTCGATGAGTTCTTTAGGGTTTCCTCCTCCTCTGTGGCCCCCTGCCTGGTTGTTTACCGCAATAATAGCATCGGCTCCCAAATCCTCCACTTTTTTGGCAAACTTTAGATCTACCACATCGCACAATACTTTAATACCCACTTTATGCGCTTCTTCTATGGTTTTTCTTGGAGACCCGAGCGAAGTAATAATAAAATCACATCCCTCTTCACAAATCACCTCCAACTGTCCTTTAAATTTAATATTGGATTTGTTTACAATAAGATTAAACCCAAAAGCACCACCATCTACTTTAGCTTCTTTTAGTTCTCGTATGGCTACTCTCAATTCTTCTAAAGTTCGGTAATTAAGCGCTGGTATACATCCTGCTATACCCGCTTTCATGGCTTCTTTCACCATTGCAGTATTAGACACCAAAAACATAGGTGCTTGAATAACAGGGTGCTTAATTTGTAATAATTCTGTTAATTTGGTTTCCATAATTAGCGATTTTATCAAATATACAAAAATTATTATGCGTGCATAGTATTTTTTATAATCTGGACAAGATCTCTTGTTCTACTTCTTCCGAATCCCATATATTTTCGATATTTGGCAATTGTATAATTGCATCCATTATTTTTGCTTGTTTCTTGCCATAGGCCAAGGCTTCGGCATAGGGTCTTTGGCTAAAAGTTACTCGGGTATATAGTGGTTCCCATTTATCGGGATACATCTCTGCAAACCGTGCTTCGATTTTTTTACGCAACAAAAACTTTGGATCTGCCGTTTTGGCACTCATTTCCATAAAATTGTTTAAACTCAACTCTGCAATTGCATCTGCATTGGGTTTTCGGCGTTTTTGGTACTGGTCGAATATGGTTTCCCAATCGTCTCCGTGAATAGTCATCAGACTATTTAATACACTTATATCTTCGAAACCAGCATTCATTCCTTGTCCGTAGAAAGGTACAATAGCGTGCGCTGCATCTCCTATAAGTGCTACTTTGTCCCAATAGGTCCATGGATAGCATTGTATGGTTACCAAGGCCGAAGTAGGATTCTTGAAAAAATCGTGGGTAAGGTCGTCTATTTCTTTTTCTACACTTGGAAATGTTTCTTTGAAAAATCGTCTAACCTCATCTACCGAGCGGAGAGATTCGAATGAAGTCTCTCCCTCAAAAGGCATAAACAAGGTACAGGTAAAACTACCGTCTAGATTGGGTAGTGCAATAAACATAAACTTTCCTCTAGGCCAGATATGCAGGCTGTTTTTATCGAGTTTATGCTTGCCATTGGCATCTGGCAATATGGTTAGCTCTTTGTATCCCGATTGGAGAAATTGTTGTGAATAGTCGAATCTACTCCTTCTTTGCATGCGATGGCGAATACGAGAAAACGCCCCATCGGCACCAAAAACCATATCGTATTTTTTGTGCTCCCAGGTTTTTTCATCTTCCTCTCCTATGCTTAAAGTAGCATTAGGCAAATCGACATCCCATACTTTGGCATTGAAAATAAAGTTAGCACCTTCGGCCTCTGCCAGATCCACCATTTTGCGATTGAGCACGCCACGAGATATAGAATAGATAGCCTGGTTTTCTTTCCCATAAGGCTGAAAATACATGGGTTTGTCTTTGAGGTGAATGGCGCGCTTGTGCATGGGAATAGCAATTTCCCGGATAGTATCTGCTATTCCTACTGCTTCTAATGCTTGCCAGCCCCGTACAGACATGGCCAAATTAATGGAACGACCAGAAAATTCTACATTTCGGATATCTGGTCGGCGATCGTATATATCAATACGATGCCCAGCCTTACGCAAGTAAATAGCTAACAAAGAACCTACCAAACCACTTCCGACTATGGCAATGTTTTTGGATGTTTGACTCATAGTGGTGTTTTAGTTCGTAAATGTACTTAAAGATTTAGAAACCTTAAAGTAAAAATACGGGTATATGGTTATGGTAGCCCGTGAAAAAACACCTTCCTATAAATACAATACCATTTCTAAAGATCCAACCGCCGGTATTTAATTATTGTTCTTATTGTGTCCCCTTGATAGAGTTCTATATATATTTGGTTGAGGATCTGATTGTTTTCCAAAAACTGCACTTCGAAATCCTCTATTTCCCCATCATCATAGGTAAAACGATATTTGTCATTGGACAATTTGGACCATCTAGAGGTTTCATCCACAAATCGAACACAAGGATTGGCCGGATTATTGGTTGGTTCATAATATATTTCTTTCATCCCTCCTCCCGCAGCAAAAGTAATTGTATCTATATTTGCGCAAAGATAATTGGGGTAAATGGTGATATCCTTCCAAGTACCTATAAAAGGATCAACTGTCTCTTGCTCGTCTTTATCCTTGCTACAAGACACACCAAGAACGATAAGTATTGTAAGTGTGAGAAAGAAAAATTTCTGTAAGTTTTTCATATTAAAAAATTAAATTATTGTAAGATTTTTCTTATTTAATAACGGAGTTACCACCAATATATTATCGAAATACGAAACTTTTGCAAATTTTCCAATTGAACCAATGTAACACCTAGAGATCCTCTACGCCCTAAGATTCTGTTTTGCATATCAAAAAAACCTAGCATTTTTACAAATAGAGGTGCTACCAATACTAAAAAGAATTAATATTACCATACTTGAATCGAATATCGGACAAAAAAGGCTATTTCTATTTTTTGATAAAAAACCAGAGCCACAATAATAGACCAAAAGGGAAGCACACACAAATCAAAACAGAGGTAAGGGTATAGTCCCATCCAATTGCGGAAAAAGCCCTAAGGAATGCTTCCGATTTTTGGAATAGCCAGCTGGAAAAGATTTCAAAATCGGGTATAACAAGTAGTAAGAAAACTATCCAAATCAGGTATCCATATAGCCACCAATTTTGTTTGCGAATACGGGCAATGAGGTACATATAAAACAAGGGCAATAGGATATAGTATAGTATAATATTGACCTCATGATAGGTAAATCCACTCCACTGAGATATCTTCTTCAAAATATGGTAGACTGCATTAAAAATGATTTCCATAGGAATACTTTTTGGCAAATATTATGCATTTTTTTGAGCAAGGGATAGAGGCATTGTTGGAGCTCTTTTCTACTGTAGCTTTAGCGCAAGTAGAAAAAGCGACTGCCGAAAGCCCGGTCCGCCTTAGGCGGATGATCCCAAATCGATCAAGATAATGTTTGAATTCCCGTTTTGAGAATTTGTCCAAAACGGTACATATCTTCAAAACTACAATACAACGGAACTGGTGCCAAGCGGATTACATTGGGTTCGCGCCAATCTACAATAACCCCTGCTTTCATTAGATAGTCGAACAAGTCTCTACCCTGACCATGCAGAAACACCGACAATTGGCAAGCTCTGTCTACTGGAGTGATGATTTCGAAGCTACTTTGTGGCACTTCTGCATCGATACTTTTTAGAACAAATTCTAAATAGGCGGTGAGTTGGTCTCGTTTGGCAAGGAGTGCATGCATACCCACTTCTTCAAAAATCTGCAAAGAGGCCAAATATGGCGCCATAGATAAAATAGAGGGATTACTCAAATGCCAAGCTTCGACATTGGGCATGGGGATAAACTCTGATTCCATGAGAAAACGCCGTTCTTTATCGTGTCCCCACCAGCCCTCGAAGCGGCGAATATCTTTCTGGCCGAGGTGTTTCTGATGCACAAAAGCGCCAGATACATTTCCTGGTCCACTATTCATGTATTTATAACTACACCAAGCGGCAAAATCTACTTGCCAGTCGTGCAATTGCAGTGCTACGTTTCCTGCGGCATGGGCCAAGTCCCAGCCTACCATAGCACCCGCTTTTTTTCCAGCAGCCGTAATGCGTTCCATATCGAATACTTGTCCGTTGTAGTAGTTTACCCCGCCTATAAGTACCAATGCCAAGGAATCTGCATGTTCGGCTATGGTCGCTTCTATATCTTCGGTTCGCCAATGGTGCTCTCCTGGTCTCTTTTTTACTTCTACTATTGCCTCCTTGGAATCAAAACCATGAAAACGTGCCTGACTCTGCAACATATATTGGTCGCTGGGAAATGCTTTTTCTTCGCAAATAATTTTGAACCGTTTGGCCGTGGGCTTATAAAAAGTAACAAGTAGTAGGTGTAGATTTACCGTAAGGGTATTCATTACCGTTACTTCCGATTCTTTGGCACCTACTACCTTTGCCAATGGTTTAGCAAATCTCTGGTGGTAATCCCACCAAGGTTTTTCTGCATAAAAATGACCTTCCACAGCAAGATCTCTCCAATCTTTCATGACTTCTTCTACGGCGTCAACCGCATTCTTGGGTTGTAGGCCTAAGGAGTTTCCGGTAAAGTAAATCACCTCCTTATTGTTTACCTTGGGGAAATAAAATTGTGCTCTGTATTTTCTTATGGGATCCTTGGCATCGCAGTCTTTTGCAAATTGGAGGGTGTTCTCGAATTTCATGGATTGTTTTTTTTCAAAAATAAGGAAGCATTTTTAATATTTTTGTAAAAAGAAAAAAAATGCATTTTTTACCAGAATTATTAGAAGCATATATAGAAAATCACAGTCA
>JAOXRU010000603.1 GCA_025800395.1 Flavobacteriaceae bacterium | reverse complement strand
CCAATACCAAACTGATTCCTGTAAGTACTTGCCAAGAAGGAACAATGCCAAAAAGCGTTAAATCGAAAAACAAGGCAAATCCAATTCCAATGTATTTCAAACTGGCAATTTTACCAGCTTTATCACTTTGCCACCCCTTGGTCATAAAAACTTGAGCAATTTGGGTAAATACACCCATTAATAGCAGTAACAGCCAATCCCATCCTTGAGGGGTTTCCCAGTAAAATAAAGAGATTACCCCCATAATTGGAGTAGCAACTAATGGAAAGTATAACACAACTACTACAGGGTGATCGGTATCTTTTACCTTACGAATCATGTTATAGGCTAGGCCACTAAACACAGCTGAAATAAGCCCTGCAATCAGAAATTTATTGTCGAACTCATTGTTAAGTCCTTTCATTACCAAAATACCAGCGAAGCTTACTCCAAAAAAGATCCAGCGTTTCCATGGTACGGGTTCTCGTAAAATCCAAATGGCAAAAATGGTTGTGAAAATAGGTGAGAGGTATTGAATGGTTATGGCCGTAGCGATAGGCAGGTTTTGTAGAGTATAG
>JAOXRU010000579.1 GCA_025800395.1 Flavobacteriaceae bacterium | reverse complement strand
TAATAAAATTGCTCTCTGGGGTAATAATTAGTGGCTCTAAACCAGAAAGTCGCATATGCTTTAGTTGTTGGATGGGGTGATTGTTATCAAATCCTTCAATTTGTTTCTTAGGATTAGTGTTTTTATTATGATGGAATTTATTTTCAGACATACTTTCTAACTTTCAATACTATTCAACTACTGGTTTTTAAAATAATTTATAAAACCATTTAACAACTTCTTATTCGTTTCTATAGTTTTCAATATTCCTTTTAAATCCTTTTCATTTAATATAGGACAAATCATAAGACAGGTACAATTGGGTTTCTAACTCATATAAGGAGCCTCTTGCAATAAACAAAAACCTAAGTATGTCTTTTGCGCTATTTCTTCCACAGCCCTCCGCTATGTTTGAAGGAATGGCTATAGAACAAGATCGGATTTGTGGAATTAGACCAAATCTTTCAGAATCTGGAAAACCATCTACCAATTGGTAAATCTGTTTCAACAATGCTCTGGCATTTTTCCATACGTCTAATTCTACATAGGATTTCATCTGTTTACTTTATAATTTTCTAACAACAAAAAACTAACAACTAGCAACTCTTGGCTTATATCTAGCCGCTACATCGGCTATCGCTTTAATATGATCGGGAGTGGTTCCGCAGCATCCACCAATAATGTTAATTAGGTTTCTTTGGAAATAAGCTTCAATTTGTTTCGCCATTTCTTCTGGAGTTTCGTCGTATTCTCCAAAGGCATTTGGCAATCCCGCATTGGGATGCGCAGATACTGCAAACTCGGTTTTAGAAGCAATTGCCTCCAAGTGTGGTTGTAGCGTGTTAGCCCCAAGCGCACAATTAAAGCCTACTGTGAGCAACGGCACATGAGAAACCGAAATTAAAAAAGCTTCTGCGGTTTGTCCAGACAAAGTTCTACCACTAGCATCGGTTATGGTACCGCTTAGCATGGTAGGTAATTCTATATTTCTTTCGTCTTTAACTTCTTCTATTGCAAACAAAGCCGCCTTGGCATTGAGGGTATCAAAGACCGTTTCTACAAGCAAAATATCGGCACCACCATCTACCAAGGCCTCTACTTGTTGTTTGTAAGCAATGCGTAATTCGTCGAAATTTACTGCACGAAAACCAGGGTCGTTTACATCTGGTGACATACTTGCTGTACGATTAGTAGGCCCTATAGACCCAGCTACAAACCTTGGTTTATTCGGGTTTTTGGCAGTATACTCTTGGGCGGCCGCTTTTGCTATTTTAGCAGACTCGTAATTAAGTTCGTATACCAAATCTTCCATTTCGTAATCTGCCATTGCTATTGT
>JAOXRU010000578.1 GCA_025800395.1 Flavobacteriaceae bacterium | reverse complement strand
AGCACTAGAAACATAGTCGGTGGCTGTTGTTTGGTCCATGGTAAGGCCATATTTCATCGCCAAATAAGATTCGATCTTGGGTCTAGCGCTAGTTACATCTGCATTAAATACGATTACCTCCGCTATTTTCCCTGTATACATGAATGCTGAAGTAGGAGAAATCCCATATGTTCCTGTTCCGAAGTTAGATGTAGGACCCGATGTGTTTGTAGATCCACCATCTGCATTGGAGAACAGACTCCAATTTACATCGTTTCGTAAAGCGGATGCTATTCGAAACGCACCGTCGTTAATTGCATTACTTGAAGACACAAAATTTTCAACTCCTCCATCGTTTAATCCAATCTTACTATCTCCTAGTATTTGTAATTCCATGTCTAGCTCTCCAGTATTAGTTACGCCAAAAATAACATCCCGACTAACTGTCTCTGTAGCGTAAACCATAAATATAGATCCTGCATTTTGCCCTGATAGGTCCAGGTGAGAACCCGTTAGGACCTGATCTCCTGTTCCGTCAAAACTTATATATGGATTAAAATTTATTCCAATGGAAGTAAACTGAGGATCTCCATTTACAGTTTCTGTGACGGAGGTATTGTTTGAGGCTTCGGCCCAGGCACTAAGTGTTCCTGAAGTTTCTGTTACACCAGAGTCTGCCTTAAACCAAAGCTTGAGATTCGTTGTTTCTCCACCTGGTCCTACCTGTGACCAAGTAGTAAAGGAAAACAATAGAAAACTAACCAATAAAAGAAAGTGATATCCTTTCTGCTTTGGAGGTTTCACAGGGAAAAGCCAATTCCCTTTTCTTATGTAATTAAATGTCATCATAGGTTACGGGTTTATTCAATCCTACACTATTAGGAGTTTTTTCTTACGTTATGATACAATAGTACTACCTTCTTGGGGTATACGGAATAAATTGTTGTTAATCTCTATATAAATGTTGTGAAATGCGATTTTTCTTACTTTTAAATCGCTGTATTAGACTATTTCTCTATTCTATCTGATTAAAATCCTTTGTGGTTAAAATGACTTTACTTCCGCAATTGCTTCTAGAGTAAGCTCGATTAACTATTTTATCTTTTTGCTTCGACTAACTATATAGCAGTAGAAAAATGGTTGCCCGAAGACAACCATTTTTGTATCTAATTAGAAATATACACCCAACCCTGTTGGTCAATTTGGCCATCGGCATTGAGATCTAATTGGTAAAAGTAGGATCCGGCTGGCAAAGGTTCTGATTGCCCTTCGTAGATCCCTCTCCAATCATTTTGATATGCTTGGGTTTCAAAAACTTTCTTCCCCCAAGTATTGTAGATATACACTTTATTTTTTGGATATTTATACAAATTTGAAATCACCCAGGCATTGCGATCACCAGTATTGGTAGGACCCACATAAGTAGTTACTGGCAATTGCGGATTGGCCTGTTCTCTATTCACTTGATCTATAAGTCTTTGAATCTCTTCTAGCGTTGGCGGACTGCTCAACTGATCTTTGAAATAATTGAGTGTGCTGGCATAAGCATCTATATTTCCGCTTTCTAAACCATCTAATCCTTCTATGCTTTCTAGGTCAGAAATAGAAATATCTCCATCTCCATCGATGATATCTTCTAAATCTTCCAAACCTGGATCTACAACTTCCTCATTTGGATTATCCAGTATGGTAAGATTTAAATTGCTAGTTGCCTCGTTTCCATCTTCATCCATGGCGTTTATAGTGACTTCAAAAACATTGTTTGCATCACTATCTTTGGGTGCTTCAAAGTCTTGCGCTTCCAATGTTACAACACCAGTTTGCGAATCCACTGCAAAGGAGGAAGCATCAGCTCCTTCTATAGTATACACCAGCATTCCAATTGGGTCTCCAGTCAAATCGGCTGGATCGGAAGTAAAGACCTTGTTTTCTTCTATTTCCAAATCTCCATAAGCGGCCAATTCTAAAGAACTTACCTCTTGTACATCATTTACGGTAATTGTCCAAGATACACTATCTGTATTTCCATCTCCATCGGTCAATTCCAAAGTAAGTTCATATATATTGTCCAAATTATCATCCATTGGGTTTTCATAATTTGGCATTTCTAAACTTACGATACCTGTTTGAGAATCGAAGGAAACATTTGGTGCATCAACACCCGATAAACTATAGCTCACCTCACCCTGTGGTGTACCAGTGTATGCAGGTGTAGGACTCGAATAACTAGTGTTTTCATCTATGCTGGCATTGGCAATTTCGTCTAATTCCAAGCTCACTTGCTCTGCAACATTTACTACATCGATATTGAGTTCTACATTGGCCATATTACCATCCTCATCTTCTGCTTCGATTGTTACTTCATAAACATTGTCTTCGTTGCTATCCTCCGGATTTTCAAAGTCCTTGGCTGTCATACTGATGGTTCTGGTTTGTGCATCTAAATTAAATTGCGAAGCATCCGCACCGCTTAGGTTATACGTCAGTTCTCCTACAGCCCCTCCAGTAACTTCGAAAACTGTAGAAGTATAAGCCATGTTTTCGTTCACACCCATATCGGAAATCCCGACTATCATTAGTTCTGCAGATTCTGTAGTATTTTCTACTGTAACTGTCCAAGACAATGTGGTCATATTTTCATCCTCATCTTCTACTTCTAATACCACCTCATATACATTGTCTGTATTGGCGTCCACTGGCATTTCATAATCTTTGGCTGCCATGCTTACTTTCATATTGTTTTCATCCAAAACAAATAAAGATGCGTCGGCACCGCTTAGACTATATGATACTTCTCCTATCGGAGGTCCACTAACGGAATAGGCATTTGACTCGTAAGCTGTGTTTTCATTTACAGTACTATTGGAGATGCCACTCAAGGTTAAACTTACGGTTTCTTGCACATCTGCTACGCTCACTGTCCAGTTCAAACTATCGGAATTATCGTCTTCGTCTGTTATCTCCAATCCAACTTCATAGACATTATTTGTATCCATGTCTTCTGGTGCTTCAAAATTTTTAGCTACCATTTCTACTTGCATACTGGACTCATTTAGTGTAAACAAAGATGCGTCAGCACCGATCAAACTATAGCTCACATCGCCTATTGGCATACCACTCAAACTATATGCTGTTGAAGTATACGCCTCATTTTCGTTTACAGAGCTATTGGAGATGCCGCTCAAAGTCAACTCCACTGTTTCCAAGACATCTTTTACCGTAATTGTCCAACTTTCAGTAGCAGAATTGTCGTTTTCGTCAGTAGCAGTGATACTGATCTCATACACATTATCAGAGTCATCATCACTTGGAGATTCAAAATCAAAATCTGTTTTTGTAACTACTCCAGTTGTTTCGTTTATGCTAAAATCTGAAGCATCTATGCCTCCCAGACTATAAACTACAACTCCTGATGTCTCTCCGTTAATACTTGGGGTAACGGAAGTATATACCTCATTTTCATCTATTTCTACAGCTTCAATATTATCTAAATTGAAATCATCATTGGCTAGAGTGACTTCCACCGTCTTATCTTCTACTGCGTCATAAGCATCATCGCTATTATCCGCATCTACACTTATAGTGATCGTGGCAGTGTCTGTGGTAAGATCTGTATCTGGTATAGCCGTAACTGTAACCGTTTGTGCTACATCATAATTAGCAGAAGTAAATGTGAGACTCGATACATTCACATCGGCTTGGGTATCATCATCCGTAGAAATATTCAAAACTACATCTGAAACTGGAGAAGTATTGAGAGTCACATCAAAAGTGTCTTCCCCACCGTCTTCTTCTAGAGTGAAAGAGGATTTGGTCAGACTAAAACCTACGGTATCGTTATCTGCTATGGTACCAGTACCATTTTCTTCACCTGACATCAAGGAAACAGAGGCAAGTGTAGGGGTCCCCATATCTAAAGTAAATGTTTCGGTGGATTCTGAGGTGGAATCATCTACTGTAGTTACCGTAAAGGTCTTGGTAGATCCATCCGCAGAATTTTCATCAAATGTTACTTTGGCGCCTGCAGCTATAGCAGTATAATCCGTAGAGCTAGTTGATACATCTGTAATACTCAATGGCACATCAAAAGCGTCTTGCACCCCACCTGAAAGAGTGATGGTAAACACTATATCACCTCCTTCTGTAACTTCTGTAGGATCGTTTATAGATACGGTAGCCGTATCCTCACTATTGATAGTCCCGGTTCCTTTATCATTGCCGCTTTCCGCCGTTATAGAAGAGTTGCTTGGCGTACCCAAATCCAATGTAAAAGTCTCCGAACTTTCTACTAAATTATCGTCGGTCGTTGCTACTTCAATGGTTTGAGTGTCTCCATCACTAGCATCGGCTCCAAAGCTCACTTTAGCACCAGATGCCAATGCTGTATAATCCCCTGAATCTGTTTCTATATCCGTAATACTCAAAGGCACATCGAAACTGTCTTGAACGTCGCCATTCAAAGTCACTGTAAAACTCATTGTATCCCCTTCATCTGCTGTGGCTGCGCTAGATATAGATACCGTGGCGGTATCATCATTTTCTATAGTACCTGTACCTTCATTCCCAGCTGCTGGGGCAGTAACCAAACTGAGACTGGGTGTACCCAAAGTCAAATCAAAAGTTTCATCCCCTTCTACTTCCGTATCATCTGAAATACTTACTGTAACAGATTG
Organism: Flavobacteriaceae bacterium; assembly: GCA_025800395.1. GTDB lineage: Bacteria > Bacteroidota > Bacteroidia > Flavobacteriales > Flavobacteriaceae > JAOXRU01. The sequence continues at coordinate 1,780 of JAOXRU010000578.1, read as the reverse complement.
TGTATCGCCATCTGCAGCATTGGCAGGAAAGGTCACTTTGGCTCCTGCGACCAAAGCCGTATAATCATCGCTATCGGTGGTATCGTCTGTCAGACTGATAGGAACATCGAAAGTATCTTCCACTGCACCGCTTAGAGTTACCGTAAAGACAATATCTCCTCCTTCTGCTACTGCCGTTGGTGAATCTATGGCTACCGTAGCACTATCCGAAGTATTGATGGTACCAGTACCACTGGCTCCAGCTGCTGGGGCTGTAATGTCCGAAATAGTAGGAGTTCCGAGATCCAGTGTAAAATCTTCTTCTTCTTCTGCTATACTATCATCTGTGGTAGACACCGTAAAAGTCTGGGTATCTCCATCATCAGAATTTGCGGGAAAAGTTACCTTAGCACCAGCATCTAATGCGGTATAATCTTCATTTTCGCTGCTTCCGTTGGTGATACTTACTGGAATATCAAAACTATTTTCTACCGATCCCCCACTTAATGTAACGGTAAATGTAATATCCTCTCCCTCATTTACTGCTGCCGGCGAGTTTATAGCTACCGTGGCTTCATCATCGTCTGTTATACTTATACTCAATTGCTGTTCCCCATTTTCTGTTGCATTGGTAACGGTATCTATATTTAAAACTATATTTTCATCTCCTTCAACCACGGTATCTTCTATAGCTTTTATGGTAATGGTGGCAGTAGTAGATCCAGCAGATATGCTAAGGTCCGTATTGTTTATAGCAGTATTGTCTGCATTGTTTTCAAAGTCTACATCATCGGTTGCTTCACTAGTAGCATCTATTTCCAAATTTATAGTAGTCTCAAAGGCCGTGGCAATACTCAAAGTAGCGGTAACTACAAATGTTGCTGAATTCTCCTCTGCTATTTCTGTAGCTGGAGTACTTAAAGTAACAGTAGCTTCCTGAAATCCAAAGTCTTGATCGGTTAGATCTGCATCGGAAATACTTATCGCCTTGGTCGTAGCCATAGATGCTCCATAAGTTGTAGAGCTATTCAAATCGGTATCTGCATCATCTACAATGATGAGATATTCCCCAAGCTGATTATCAAAACTATAAGTTCCATCTGAGGCTGTTACCGCTGGAGAACCGACCAAAGTATCGGTACCCATGTCGTAGGCATCATTATTGTTTACATCATCAAATAAAGAAATCGTTACATTCTCTAATCCTGTTTCTCCATCATTGGTATCGTTGTCGTTGGCATCCACAAATACGGTTCCCGAAATATCAAAACCTTCGACTGAAGCGAAAGTAAAGAAATTACCATCTGCAGGGTTGATTTCTGCATAATAATGGGTTCCTCCATCTTTCATTTTTACCCAATTATCCGAAAGATCAAAAGTATCGTCTGTAGAAATGACAATAATTTTATGATCACTAGTATTAAAGTATTTTGTAGGTCCTGTTTTTGGTATGGCTATAAAAATATTATTTACAGTACCTGTTTCGGATACTTTCCATACCTTGTTCATGCGAGAATCTGCAACACCCTCGAAAGTGGTTTCGAATTCTGTGGTTCCTGTATCGCTAGAAATTGCCATAAAATTACCATTTCCCAAGGGAGTACGATTGCTATCACTATTGGCAGCGACAAAATTATTGGTGGTAGCCAAAGTGACCCAAGGAATATCGCTGCCTGTGCCAGGTCGACTGTTTTTGGAAATACGTTGGTCCAATCCAGAATTGTCATCTTCACCTATAATTGTGATATCGTTGGTATAGCCGCTATTGGCACTGGCATCCCAAATCACATTCACTGTTTCA
>JAOXRU010000574.1 GCA_025800395.1 Flavobacteriaceae bacterium | reverse complement strand
TAGCAGAAACATTTACATTTTGATTACAAGCTGTTTGTATGCCAATATCCATGGTCCATAAATAAGTATTAGATAGTGGAGTGATTTGAGCTTTGGAATACCATATACTCCCTACCAAGTGTCCAGAAACTGGATCTATGGTCATACCATTTAAATAGGGTACTAGTTTTTTCTCACTAGGATTAGATTTTAAGAAGATATGTTTAAACCTGGTCGGATCTTCTATAGTTCCATCGGCATTTATAAATCCATATTTTATATATCCTATGGTAAAACTTCCAACTATTATTACATCTCTTCCATTTCTTTGAGGATCATTTTTGATCTCTGGAATGGCATCTCCTTTTACATATACAATACCTTCTATATCGGTTAAATTGTTTCCAATAAGATGTTCTTTTGGAAAAGTTATTTTGGATTTTGCTAAAAGAGTTGCCTCTAAGCTATAGGCATTATTATTAAATGCTCCTAGCCGAACATCGCTAATTCTAGGGTACCATGTCCAAGAATAATCGGTATAATTATTGGGTTTGGGATGCCAAGGGGGGTTTTTTATGATACCCCCACCAACTGATTTACCTTTTGTAAGCTCTATATAGCTTATATTACCATTTGGCCCAAGCTGCATCGTTTTTCCAGTAGTACTTATTTCAGAACTACCAACCACAAAGTTGGTGTAAATAATACCATTATTGGGCAAAAAAGCAAATTGAGAATCGATATGTGGTGCGTCTCGGTAAGTGGTCCAATTTTTAAACCCAATAATTTTTTTATTGCTGTCCCGAATAACATCACCATACATAATCTTACCATCCCGATAATTTGCATTTGTTGCTAAATATACTTTATTGGGGTTGTTTTTATCGAACAATACGCCTCCAAACGGATTGGGTGCCATACCCATAGCATCTCCTTCAATTTTATGTACGGTTCCTAGTAGCTTCTCTTGGCTCCAAATACTTTGAGTGGTAAAAAACACTAATAGAAATAAAATATAATACTTATACATTACAAAAAAATTTACACAAATAAAAGTAAGATTTTCTGTATTTTATATTTAAAGGTAATCGGTAAAACATAAGGAGTCCTTAGATAAAGGGGTGTCTTGTGTCGATAAGAACGTTTAAATTTTTCTTTTAAAATCTATTATGTCATTGTTTAGTAATACCTTTTCTAGTTTAAAAATTAAAAGCCCTTTTGAAATTTAGAGTTCAAAAGGGCTTTTTAATGTTGTCTTAATGGAGCTTAAAGAAAACTCTTTTAAGCTGTTAATTATTGTTATACTTTATCTGCACACTATCGTTATCGTTTGCGGTATTGGTTTGCCCTCCGGAAGAAGCTCTCATGGTAATTTTTAACTGAAACTCTCCTTTAGACCCAGGCTTTGGTTTTAAAATGGCCTTTACGCCTGCATAGCTTCCATAGTTTCCAGGAAAAATACCATTGTTGGCGGTATACACAAATTTGTAGTAATACGGATTGTTATCGGAGAACTGCCAGTCTTTATTATTTACCGCTTTACCGTTAAGACTTGTTAGACTATTGTCGAAAGTAACCGTTAAGTTTTCGTTTTTAGAAACGCGAAACTCTACAGGTTTACCAGCAAAAGAATTAATATTAACAAATTCGGTAATGAGCACTACGAAATCTATATTTCCTTGGCTGCCAGTTACATTGGTGGCGCCAGAGAATAGGGTAGGCTTATAGTCTGGAACAAGGGTGCATATATTTAAACCATTTGTAATTTTGTAGTTTTCATTAGGATTGGTATAGGAAGCCGCTGCCACCCTACCATTAGCTAGTATTCTTCCGGAGCCATCATTTGCAGTAGCGTTATCGGCATTGCCATATTCTGGTCCGTCGCCATTATCGGCATTTTTGTTGTTGTATGCTTCGTTGGCATCGGAACAGCCATCGTTATCGCTATCGGTTTCTAAGGCATCTATGGTACCATCGTTATCGCTATCTAAGCTACCTTCTACGGTATCTAAGATACCATCGTTATCGTCGTCTTCGTCTACAGCATCTAAAACCCCATCGCCATCGGTGTCTAAACAAGCAGAGATAGTTACTTGTACTTTAGTTGGCGCACTAAGACCGCATTGTGTACTTCTAAAATAGGCAAAGTAGGTGCCACTTTGAGAAACTT
>JAOXRU010000560.1 GCA_025800395.1 Flavobacteriaceae bacterium | reverse complement strand
TTTTAATCCAAATCTCACTATTTATAAGGCTTCTGTGTAGATAATTTATATCGAACTCAAGTTATTTAAAAAGAAATTTATTTTACTCCCATTAGCTCTACATCAAAAATAAGCGTAGCATTCGGAGGTATTACTCCGCCCGCTCCTCTTTCTCCATAGGCTAAATGAGAAGGGATTACAAAACGAGCTTTGTCTCCCACTTTTAACAACGCAATGCCTTCATCCCAACCTGGAATTACTTGTCCTACGCCCAAATTAAAATCTATCGGTTGTTTTCTTTTGTAAGAAGAATCAAATACTTGTCCATTTGGCAATTGTCCTTCATAATGTACAGAAACCAACTTTCCTTTTTCAGCTTGCGCACCAGATCCTTTTTGGATTAATTGATAACGCAAACCACTTTCCGTTTTCTCAAAACCAGCAGCCAGCTTATCTATTTCTGCTTCCGCAGCAGCTTTTGTAGCAGCTTCACGCTCCTTCTTACTTGCCTCAAACTTTTCAAATTCTTGCATAGCATCAAATGCCTCTGCCTCTGCTCCAACTCTAAGAATTTCTACCGTATCCATGGTGTCCCCTTGTGCTATGGCATCCACCACATCCTGACCACTTTCTACATATCCGAATACCGTGTGTTTTCCGTCTAACCAAGCGGTTTCTACATGCGTAATAAAAAATTGCGAACCATTGGTTCCAGGACCAGCGTTTGCCATAGATAATACACCTGGACCACTATGGGTTAAATCTGGGTGAATCTCGTCGTCGAATTGGTATCCTGGAGACCCAGTTCCAGTACCCTGAGGGCAACCTCCTTGAATCATAAAATCGGCAATTACACGATGAAATTTTAAACCATTATAATATGGTTCTCCTTCCGCCTTAGCTGTATTTTTCTTTTTACCCTCGGCCAATGCCACAAAATTAGCAACTGTGCCAGGAGTTTTGTCGTGTGTAAGTTTCACCAAGATTTCTCCCTTGATTGTATTGAATTTGGCATAAATTCCGTCTTGCATATTTAAAATTTTTATTATTTGCGCTGCAAAGATACACTTTCTTTGCGCCTAGTATTTTATCCCTTGATCTTTTTTGGTGTTTGTACACCATATTTATCATACAAGTAAATCAACGAAGCCATAGTGGCGGCACCCAGCTCCAATTCTCTTTTGTTTACCGCATCAAAAGTATCTATATCCGAATGGTGATGATCGAAATACCGTTGCGAATCT
>JAOXRU010000547.1 GCA_025800395.1 Flavobacteriaceae bacterium | reverse complement strand
ATGGGAAATATATTTTTGGAATTGCATTTGCTATGGGGTTTAAACGTTGTTGTTTTATAATGAAGGGAAAAGGCATAATCTTTTTAAAAGAGCATACTTGGATCCGACCCACCGAATGAAATATGTTCGGCGGGCCACAGGATTCCAAGTCAAAACAACCAACCAACTATTTGTTTTTGGTTTTATTTGGGGCAACTATTAGCTAGCGCTTTGCCATTCGATTTTTCTAGAAACGAACATTATGGTGGCGAGGATACTAAAAAGTCCAATGCTTCCTACCAATAATGCATAGTTTTCTAATTGTATAATTACGAAGATGAAACTGTAAAGTGCTATTAAAGAAAGACTAATGAAGATTGGGAATCTCCAACTGCCTAAAACCGTTTTTGAATAAAGACCGATAAGTACAATTACCGCGGTGCCTGCTATACCGTAGGCGATTCGATAAGAACTGTGTTCTGAGATAGAAATAAGTAGGGTGTAGAACATGACTAATGCAAGTCCAATCATTAAAT
>JAOXRU010000546.1 GCA_025800395.1 Flavobacteriaceae bacterium | reverse complement strand
ATGAACACACCTTAGGTCCAAAAAGGGTATTGTCTTGAGTTGTGGCCCATTTGCCATGCTGCGCCATGGATGAAGTCCCCAAATTTTGAGGTGCTTCCATACTTAGATAAATTTGCTTTTAGTTGTGGCAGGAAGCAGTGGATCGTAAACCCACCATTTTGTTTCCTGACATGCTTTGCAGTGGTGGCAAGGCTAAATGTAGGCCCGAAAGGCGTGCATAGGCATGAGCAATGAGTGTGGTGGAATGACGGGCTTTCCCCAGCCATCTACAACATGGAGAACTCAGGTCAAGCCATGCAAAGCTATGGGGAAGCCCTGGTGGGATGGCAGCGACCATTTCCTTGGAGGTCTACACCAAAATGGCGAGAATCTGCTTTGTGACAATTAACAGGACCATTTTTGGCCATTTTTGTTCATTCCTCTGCCCACTAAAAAGCTTAAGGAAAGGCTTAAGAGAGCGATGCTACTATGTCTGGCTGATGACTTTACACAAAATCCGGAGTACTAATGCGAAAACTGGGCATGTTTGGAGTGATATTTCTATTTTTTGGCCCAAATTGTCACTTACGATAGTTTTGTATAAAAGCCTTCAATTATTAAACTAGGTCCAATTTTAATTTAATATTTCCCTTTCTTTTATTCTCATTACCACAGATTACCTTGCACAAAAAAATTAAAGTAAAAATTTTGAACCATAACA
>JAOXRU010000514.1 GCA_025800395.1 Flavobacteriaceae bacterium | reverse complement strand
GATCTTCTCCAAAAAACAAAGTTTGCTCTATACACCAATCAAATTCCTCCTCATTCATTCCTTTCCAGGCATAAACAGGTATTCCTGCCGCTGCAATGGCAGCTGCAGCCTGGTCTTGGGTAGAGAAGATATTACAAGAGCTCCAAGTTACTTCTGCACCAAGAGCAACAAGGGTTTCAATTAAAACAGCGGTTTGTATGGTCATATGCAAGCAACCAGCTATTCTCGCTCCTTTTAATGGTTGTGAGTCTTTGTATTCTTCACGTAGGCTCATTAAGCCAGGCATTTCTGCTTCGGCGAGTTCTATTTCTTTTCTTCCCCAGTCGGCCAAGGAAATATCTTTTACCTTGTAGGCGGTATATGGTATTGTAGATGTACTCATTTTTCTTTTATTATTTCCTACTTTTGCAAGCAGTACGTTGTACTTTGTTTTTGCGCAAATGTACGTAATAATTGTAACTTTTTATGCCACTATACAAATCCATAGATAAAGCAGGGGAATTTAAGATGCTGATTTGGAAAATAGAAGAATCTGAATCGGTGTTACGTTCGGATTTGGAGTTGAGTGTACGTTGTGAGGATAGATTAAATAATATGCGGTCTGAAATACACCGTCGTGGTTTTTTAAGTGTTCGGCAGTTACTAAAATTGCTTGGGTATACTGGAAACGATTTATATTACGACCAAAACGGAAAGCCACATTTACAAGATGGCACCTATATTTCTATAACGCATTCTTTTATTTTTGCGGGGGTAATTATTAGTAAAACATCCGACGTTGGTATCGATATAGAAAAACGACGCGATAAAATTTTGCGTATTGCGCATAAGTTTACACCTTTGGAAGAGTATAGAACTTTGGCAAATACCGAAGCAGTAGTTCGCAAGCTAACTCTAGTTTGGGAAGCCAAAGAGGCGTTGTATAAGATTTATGCTACTCCTGGTTTGATGTTTTTAGAGCACATATTTGTAGAGGATTTTGGGTTTGAGGAACTAAAAACAAAAGCCACGATTTCCTACCGAGGTAAATTAAGTAATTATAAGGTTGCATTTCTAGAGTTTGAAAATTTTAGTTGTGCTTATGCCTTTCCAATAGAAGAGGAATGAATTTAAGTCCAATAAAGAAATCTCTTGTAGAAGTGTTGGTGTGAAGTTTCTGTAATAAGGGCATTGTTTTTGATAGAGATGCAACTGTGGAGGACTGGCAAGGGCGAGAAGTCTTGTTTAACAATTTAGATAAGAACAAACGAATTACATACAGACAAGGAGGAAGATAATAAACCCTTTCTAATAAATAGAAGAAGAAACTAAGAAACTAGATGAAAATTTCCGTAGAAATAACCTTGAGTCCATTGCAAGACGATTTTGAACCCATTATAATAGCGTTTATTAAAAAACTGCGAGCTTCCGGATTGGAAATGCAGGAAAATCCTTTGAGTACACAAGTGTATGGGGAGTATGATAAGGTAATGACTGTTTTACAGCAAGAGATCAAAGAAGCCATGGTACTCATGCAAAATGGGCTACTATATATAAAAATTGTTAAAACCGACCGAAGTGCCTATGAACCCCATTTTTGATTTTTTTCTAGAAGCATATAAAAATGTGCCAACTAGTTATATTGTTTTAGAGGCAATTGCATTTTTCTTTGGGATAGCCAGT
>JAOXRU010000506.1 GCA_025800395.1 Flavobacteriaceae bacterium | reverse complement strand
AATAGACATCACCCGTATAGACGATCTGATCACCTACCAGAGCATGTCTGAAGAACGCACCATACAGACGCATACCAGTGCTATAGATCCAAAGACCAAGCTTTTTGTGGGCAATGGAAAGCCATATTATGAACATACCTTTACATTTTATGCCCGAGTGCCCTACGAAATAGAAGGCTGGTCTCATGCCATTGATTTGCGCAAGCTGGATCAAAAAAAACTGCGTGCTGCCGTGCACCAAAAGTACTTGGAGATACAAAACTGGTATATTAAAGAAGATGCCGCCAAGATCATGGCGCAAGAATATTATGGTATAGAACGACTTGTGCATAGCGAATATCGGGATGAAAAGTACATACGTGAAGTGGTAGACGATTATATGGCATCCATTTTTAGGCCAAACAAGCGGTTTCAGCCTTTAAAGGATTACAAGATGGTATTTTATAATGATGGGAAATCTGTACTGCTTTGGCATCCCAATTTGATAGAAAAACCAGATCTAGATCCGCGTTTAGCAAACAAAGCGGCATCTTATTATTTGCATACCACAGCCAAAGGCAATATCCGGGTGCAGTTTTTAGGGGACTACCTATCCATCCCCAAGGACAAACACCAGAAAGGAGCGTTTCATTTGGAATATACGCGTTAAGTTTATGAAAAAGAGTTGGTATCTATTATGGTTTTGCAGTTGTGCGGTCTTGTTTGGGCAGGATACGGCTTGCACAAGTACATTCGACAAAGAGGCCTATATCCAACGGCTGGTAAAGGCCGTAAAGTTCTACCCCAAACAACCCATGTACTATTTACGCATCGCCCAACACAATTGCACTTACGAAATACTGGTGAACGGCAAACCTGTTACCGAGAATTTTTCATTGGATGTGATGGCTTCCGCTTCAGAGATCAATAGGGCCATCCTAAAGACGGGTTGGCAGACCCTTACCTATCGTTTATACCCCATAGAGGACCTCATCCAAAAAGCCTATGGGGAGGGAGAATTTATCAAAACCCTGTTGGGAAATACCAGCATCAAAATAGACATCACCCGTATAGACGATCTGATCACCTACCAGAGCATGTCGGACGAACGCACCATACAGACGCATACCAGCGCTATAGACCCAAAGACCAAGCTGTTTGTGGGCAATGGAAAACCGTATTATGAACATACCTTTAAATTTTATGCCCGAGTACCCTACGAAATAGAAGGCTGGTCTCATGCCATCGATTTACGCAAGTTGGATCGAAAAAAACTGCGAGCTGCCGTACACCAAAAGCAATTGGAAATACAAAACTGGTATATTAAAGAAGATG